>JANNLM010000268.1:0-12616 GCA_031396825.1 Gammaproteobacteria bacterium
GCCCTGGTGGCGGGCCTGCGCGCGCCGCGCGACGAACAGGTCCGACTCGCGCAGCCCGTACGCGCGCAGGGCCATGACCGCGAAGCCCAGTACGCCGCCGGCGATGTACGCCGTGCGCCACTCGAACAGCACGCCGACGTAGGAGGCGGTCAGCGCGCCGAGCAAGCCGAGGAACGAGATCACCGTCGTGCCGTAGCCACGGGACTTCGCTGGCAGCAGTTCGGCCACCAGCGTCACGCCCATGCCGAGCTCGCCGGCGAGGCCGACGCCGGCGATGAAGCGCAGCACGGCGTACTGCTCCACGCTGGTGACGAAGCCGTTGGCGAGGTTGGCCAGCGAGTACATGCCGATGGTGGCCAGCAGCGCGGTGCGCCGGCCGAGGCGGTCGCCGAGGATGCCCCAGGCCACCCCGCCGATGAGCATGCCGGTCATCTGCAGGTTCAGCAGAGTGATGCCCCAGCTGGTGTTGTCCGCGCCGGTGATGCCGAGGTCGTTGAGGCTGGCGACGCGGACCACGCCGAAGATGACGATGTCGTAGAGATCGACGAAATAGCCGAGCGCCGCCACGGCAACGGAGAAGGCGACGCCGTTCGGCCGCGTCATCGGTCAGCGCCCCTTCTTGCGCACGCCCTGGTAACGCTCGGGCACGGCGGGATCGAACTGGCGTTGCAGCGTGCGCGCCGCCTCGATTTTCTCGAGGCTGATGTCGTAGTCGAGCGTGAGCGGCTCGCTGGTGCGGCCGTCCGGCGCGATGGCGATGGCGGTGAGCGTCAGCGGCCCCGGCACGTAGATCGGCGCGGCGTACAGCGGCGAGCCCGGGCCCGGCACCGCGCCGGCGGTGCTGTAGACGATCATGGCATCGGGCTCGCTGGCGGTGAGCTTGACCGACTGCGGCTGCGGGTAGGCGCCCGGCGCGACGCTCGCCTGGAGGCTCAGCGGCGCATCACGCGCGGCGCCGCGCGCCAGGAAGCGCCCCATCGCGCTGGCGAGGCCGGTTTGCGCGTCGTGCGCGAAGCAGGTGGTGACGGCCGGTGCGCGCAGCGTCACCGCATCCGCGCCCGGCGTCGCGCGCGTCGGGTAGGCGCCGCCGGTCGCGCAATGCACCTGCGCGCCGCGCGGACTGGCGCGCACCACGTCGCCTTCGCGCACCAGTTGCGGCGGCTCGGCGGCGGACGGCGGCTCGGGCGCCGCCCGCAGGAACTCGAGCATCGCGTCCATCGGGCCCGGTTCGCGCGGCAATTCCATGTGGCCGAAATGCGTGCCGTGCTCGACGTTGTAGGCAAGGTTGTACGCGCCCTCGAGTGCGCCGCTGCGCTCGTACGGATGGGGGAACAGCACGTCGGCCCAGCCGGTGCCGTCAAACAACGTCATGGTGCGCGTGGCGCCGGGCGTCTCGCCGTGGCGATTGAGCTGTGACAGCCACGGACTGCCCGGGCGCAGTTCGAACGACACCACGCGATTCTGCCCGCGGCTGTCGGGCCAGGCCGTCCATACGCCGTCGTTGGCGCCGCAGGCGCCGATGAAGCTGCGCACCTTGTGGAAGCTGTTGGTCTGCGCCATCCACTGGCGCACCAGGGTCACGCCGAGCGAGTGCGCGACGATGTCCACCTGGCGCACCGGCCGGCCGGTCTTCTTCGACAGGTAGTCCATGACGCTGCTGACGATGCGCTCCACGCCCGGCACCGACAGGTCGCCCGAGTCGAAGTAGCGCACGTTGTCCCAGCCGTAGCCGAAGGCCCACAGCTCGTCGCCGGTGTAGCCGGCCTTGCGGAAGTGCTCGCGCGCCGGCAGCCAGAAGCGCGCCGAGACGGTGTTGCCGTGGATGAAGATCAGCGGCGTGCGCTGCACGCCGCCGCCGGTGCCGCCGAAGCCGGGCATCGGCAGGCCGGTCTCGCTCGACACCGGCGGCGTGAAGTCGGCGGGGAAGTCGCGCAGCGCCGGCGGCTCGATCCCCGCCTTGGGCAGCAGCCACTCGCGCGGCGCGCACGCCGCGACCAGCGCCGCTGCCGTCATTCCCGCGAAGGCGGGAATCCAGTTCTTCTTTTTCCGGACAGTACTCATGGCGCCCAGAACAGGTAGACCAGGCGCGCCTCGATGTACGGCGAGGCGGAGGTCGCGGCGGCTTCCTGCACGCCGTTGAGCAGCACGTCGGGCAGCGAGCTGACGTAGTTGGGCGACGAGGCCGTGCACGGCGGCCGGCCGGGCACCGTGTCCGAGCAGACTTCGAAGTCGACGTCGATCTGGCTGCCGCGCCCGGCCAGCGGGTAGAACACGCGCAGGTTCAGTACCGAGGAAGTGCGGTAGACGTAGTAGACGCCGGCGGTCAGGGCATCGCCGTAGATGCCGCGGTCGGCGTACGGGCCGGCGTCGGGCGTGACGTAGAAGCGATTGCTCGAGTTGCACAGGCTCGGGTCGATGATCGGGACGCCGAGTCCGTTGTTGGTGTTGTCGCACGCGGTCTGCGCCGGGATCGGGTCCTTGTAACTGACCGTGACCTGGTCGAAGCGGTTGGGCCCGACGCTGTCGCGATGCGAGAAGCCGACGTCGGTGAACCAGTGCTCGCTCCACTTGAAGGCGAGGTTCACTTCCTGCGTGCGCCAGTCGGCGATGCGCGTCGGCGTGGTGCCGCCATAGGCCGGCTGGTCGTTGTCGCCGTTGAACTGGTACGACGCCGTGGCGTCGAGGATCAGGCGGCCCCACAGTTCCGCGTGCAGCGCGACCTGCGGGATGGTGCTCCAGTAATTCGTGCCGGTGTTGAGCAGCGCCTCGCGGTCGAAGCGGCCGACCGGGAACTTCACGGTGCCGGCCAGCAGGCCGTTGGCGGTGAGCGGGCCGAAGCGATAGTCGTCGGTGTAGATGCCGCACAGCCCGAACACGTCGGTGAGGCCGTTGCCGCCGCCGGTGAGCCCGAACAGGCGCCCGCGCTCGTACACCTTCTGGCTCGACTGCTGCCAGCCGAGCCCGCCGATGACGCGGCAGAACTGGGCGTGGTCGCTCAGGACCGGAATGCCGCTGTCGCGGAACACGTTGCCGATCCACAGGAACTTCATCAGCGCGATGTTGGCTTCCACGCTCTCGCCCTTGGGCACGTACGGCGCGCCGAGGTGGATGCGCTTGCCGGTGCGGTCATAAACGTCCTCGATGGTGGTGTGGACGAACATGAGCTCGCTGTACTGGCCGTGCGGCAGCTTCGAGTACTCGGACAGGTGCGGCGTGAAGATGATGCCGGCCTGCGCGCTGCCGGCCGCGAGCGCCGCTATCAGGGCTAGCAGCCGCTGCATGAGAAAGCGTCCCCCAGGCCGAAGTTGTGCGTGACCGTCAGCGTGATGCGCTGGGTGCTGTAGGCGCGCGCCGGCCCGAGCCCGTCCACCAGCACGGTCTGGCCGGTGCCGATCGTGCAGCCCGCCGCGCCGGGCGTGCAGCCGGTCGGCGACCGGGTCGAGAACGGCAGCAGGAACTGGCCGCTGTTGCCGGCCTGCGGGTGCGCGTAGTGCAGGCCCGCGAGCCAGCGTTGCGTGATGAAGTACGACAGCGACAGCGTGCGCGTCTTCAGTTCGGTGCCACGGTCGCGGTAGTCGCCGGGTGTCGGGTAGGTGTCGGTGTTGGCGTCCGGATGCGGCGGCGCGTTGGGCGCGTACTGCGGATTGCGATAGAGGTTCGACTCGCCGTAGCGGAAGCCGAAGGTCCAGCCCAGGTACAGGTCGCGCGCCAGCCGCTGCGTGTAACCGACGTCGTAGATGACGTCGCTGCCCTGCCGGAACGGGGCGAGGCCGCCGAACATCGCCTCGTGGGTGTCGACGTAGTCGCGCACCGCCGCTCCGGCGTCGAGGTAGCCGCCATCCCACGGCTGCCAGTGCAGGCCGAGCTTGCCCTGGAACCACGAGGTGTTGCTGCCCACGCTGACCGGGCCGTCGCGCTCGTACACGCCGGTCGGCAGGTTCACGCCGGCCAGCAGCAGCAGCGCGAACGGCGAGCGCTGGCGCGTGCGCCAGTTGCGCGAGCCGGCCAGGAAGCCGCCGAACTCGAGCGTGACGTCGCCGACGCCGGCGCCGCTGTTCTTCAGGTCGTCGGCTTCGCTGCGTGCGTCGTCGGCAGCGTCGGCGATGAAGGCGGCGAGCGGGCCCTCGGTGCGCGTGTCGGCGTAGCGCAACGTCATGCGGGCGAGGTACGTGCGGTTCGAAAGCACCGCGGGCCACTGGCTCTCGAACATCGGGAAGTGCCAGGTGAACGCGGCGATCGCCGCGTCCTCCGGGAAGCCGGTCTTGCCGCCGGCGGTCTGCGGCGCGGCACTCGGGCGCGAATGCCCGCCGGCGTCGAAGCTGCGGTCGCGATCATCCTTAGAGAAGCCCGTCTCGAGGTAGAGCCCCGGATACATCGGCATGTAGCGCCCGGCCTGCGGCGGCAACTCCTGCGCGTGCGCGCCGTGCGCGCACGCGAGCAGCCCCCAAGCGACCCTCCAGCCTCGATGCATCACGGCTCCCCTGCGGCTCCGTTTTTTTCGTACAGCACCCGGATGCCCGGCTTGTCGACCTTGCCGGCGCCGGTCTTCGGCAGCGCCTTCAGGAACATGAATTCGCCCGGCACCTTGTAGCCGGCCAGGCGCTCCTTCAGTTCCACCCGCAGATTATCCGCCGATTGCCTGGCGCCGTGCGCCAGCGTGACCGCCGCGAGGCCGGTCTCGCCCCAGCGCGGATGCGGCACGCCGAGCACGGCGCACTCGGCGACGCCGCGGCACTGCGACAGCGCCGCCTCGACTTCCGCGGGATAGACGTTCTCGCCGCCGGAGATGTACATCTCCTTGCGCCGGCCGCAGATGTAGAACAGGCCGCCCTCGTCCTCGCGCGCGAGGTCGCCGGTCCACAGCCAGCCGTCGCGCAGCGCCTCCGCGGTCTCGGCCGGCCGGCGCCAGTAGCCGGCGCACACGACGGAGCCGGACAGCGTCAGCTCGCCGACCTCGCCGCGCTTCACCGGCGTGCCGTCGGCGTTGCGGATCACGGCCTGCAGGCGCCGCAGCGGGCGGCCGACCGAGTCCGGATGGCGCGCGGCCTCGTCGTCGCTGATCGTGAAGCAGTTGACGCCGCACTCGGTCATGCCGAAGCCGAGGCGAAAGCGGATGTTGCGCGCGGCGAAGCGCTCGCGCACCGCCGGCGGGCAGGGCGCGCCGCCGGTGATGGCGTAGCGCACGTGCGACAGGTCGGCGCCGGCGAAGGCGGCGTGCGTGGAGAGCGCCTGGAACATGGTCGGCACCATGAACAGCACGGTCGCGCCGGCGCTCGCGGCGCGCTCGAGGTACTCGCCGGCGTCGAAGGTCTCCATCCAGTCGACGCGGCCGCCGGCGTGCAGCAGCGGCGTGGTCAGCACGTTGAGCGCGGCGTGGAACGCGGGTGTCGCCTGCACCGCGCAGTCGGCGTCGGCCAGGCCCCAGGCCTCGATCGTGCCGACGGCGTTGTCGTAAACCTGGCGGTACGGCAACAGCGCGCCCTTCGGCACGCCGGTGCTGCCGCCGGTGAACAGGATCATGTGGATGTCGTCGGGGCCCAGGGTCGCGACGGGCGCCGGCTCGGCGCGCTTGCCGAGCCACGCGGCGTAGCGCGCCAGCGGCAGCAAGCGGCGGCCGAGCGACTCGGCCTGCAGCTGGTTGGCGCGGTCGTGCAGCACCAGCTGCGGCTCGATCGAGTCGGTGAGCTGCTTCTGCTCGGCCGGCGCCAGGCGGTAGTTCAGCGGCGTGAAGACGCAGCCGAGCTTGGGCGCCGCCAGCAGCAGGTCCACGTGCGCGATGTGGTTGTGCGCGAGGATGGCGACGCGGTCGTCGCGGCGCACCCCTTCGGCGTGCAGGCGCGCCGCGAGCTGCGTGGCACGCTGGTCGAGCTGCGCGTAGCTGAGCCATTCGCCGCGCCAGCGCAGGGCGGGACGGTGCGGCGTCTGCGCCGCGCGCCAGGCGGCCAGGTCGGTGATCAAACGGCCCTATCTCGGGCCCATGCCCTTGGTGATGAAGCTCATCACTTCGTCGAGCACTTCCGGCGGCGGCGCCTGCTTCTGCCACAGGCACCAGCGCATGCCGAGGAAGTGGCCGATGCCCATCATCGACCAGGCGCGCGTCGCGGCATCGCCGCGGGCCAGCTCGCCGTTGCGCGCGGCCCGGTCGAGCGCCGCCGCGTAGCCTTCGGCCAGTTTTTCGTAGTACTCGCGGAACACCTGCGGGTCGACGAACTGCGACTCCTGCACGATGCGGTACAGCCCGCGGTGCTTGGTGGTGAACTGCAGGAAGGCCTCGAGGCCGAGGCGCTCGGCTTCCAGGCGGTTGCCGGCCCTGGCGATGGCCTGCGCCGAGTGGGCGCGCAGCTGGTGGCCGATGTCGCGCACCAGCGTCAGGAACATCTCTTCCTTGCTGCGGAAGTACAGGTAGAACGTGCCCTGCGCGATCTCCGCGCGCTGCGTGATCGAGCTGACCGAGGCGCCGTGGTAGCCACGCGTGCCGAACTCGCCTTCGGCCGCGTTCAGCAGGCGCCGGCGGGTGGCCTCACCGCGCGCGGTGACGGGTTTCGGGAGCGGGGGCAGGGCGGTGGCCATGGCAATGTGACGCCTGAATCAGAGGCACACACCGTAGGGTGACGGCGGCCGCACTGTCAACGGCCGGGGCAACCGTCGTCAGTTCGACGGCACCTTGATGATCGCGCCCGCGTGCAGCGGGTTGGCCGGATCGAGCTGGTTCAGCTTGCGCAGCGCGGCGATGGTCGTGCGGTACTGCTGCGCGATGGCGGTCAGGGTCTGGCCCGGCCGCACGTGGTGCAGCGCGTAGTCGGGGGACTGGGCGGCGACCTTGACCGGATGGGCCTTGCTGCCGCCGCGCGGCGGGATGCGCAGCACCTGGCCGGAGCGGATCAGGCTGCGCGAGCCGATGGTGTTGGCCTGCTTCAGGGCGCTGATGCTGACGCCGTAGCGGCGCGCGATCGCGCCGAGGTTGTCGCCGCGCTGCACGCGATAGCGCACGTAGTAGAAGCGCTGCTGGCTGAAGCGCTGGTCCTCGCCGAGCGCGAGGTAGGCGGCCATGAAGCCCTGGCCCATGCCCACCGGCACCCGGATCGAGCTGTTCGGCGGCACGTGCAGGCGGCCGTCCAGCACTTCGGGGCGGAAGCCCGGGTTCAGCGTGCGGAACTCTGCCTCGGTCAGGCCGGCGCAGCGGCGCAGCGCCTCGTACGGCACGTAATGCTGGATCTGCACCACTTCGAACTCGAGCGGCGCGTGGCGCTCGATCTCGCCGAAGTGCCGGCGGTAGTCGCGCTCGACGTCCACCGCGGCGAGGAATTCGGCGTAGAAGTTGCGCGAGGCGAAGCCGAAGCGGCGGCCGTCCCAGCGCTCCAGCAGGTCCTCGAGGCCGTCGCCCTTGACTTCGCGCAGCCCGCGCGAGAGGCCACCGCGGCCGTGGTTGTAGGCGGTGATCGCGAGCGGCCAGCTGCCGAGCAGCTCGTAGTCTTCCTTGAGGTGCCGCGCCGCGGCCTGGGTCGAGGTCCACGGGTCGCGCCGGTCGTCCACCGCCTCGTCGAGCCGCATGTACAGCCGCGCCGAGGACGGGATGAACTGCCACAGGCCGGCGGCGCCGACTTTCGAGTACGCCTCGACGTTGAACGAGGACTCGACCAGCGGCAGGCGCGTCAGCGTCGTCGGCAGGCCCTCGGCGGCGAAGATGCCTTCCATCTTCGGCAGGTACTGGCCGGCGACGCGCAGCGCGCGCTCGGTCTTCTCCTTCAGGCCGCGCTGGACCCGGAACGTGCCGACCGCCTCGCGGAAGCGATCCGGGTCGGCGCTGTCGGCGAACAGGTCATAGACCTTGCGCTCGACCGGCGACAGCTCGTCGGGCTTGTCGCGCAGCGCGTGGATGTGGCGCAGGTGCTGGTCGATCTCGCGCTTGATGGCCTTCTCGGCGCGCTGCTGCAGGCGGCGCGCCTCGTTCGGGCCGACGCGCACCACGTCATCGCGGAAGTCCAGCACCGCGTAGACCTTCTCGGGACGGACTTCCGAGTGGATGACGCTCTGGTACTCGGAATAGAAGCTGAACGCGTCGGTCCAGAAGGCGACGTTCGGCGCGAGGATGGCCGGACGCGGGAACACGGTCGTGTCGGGGATCGTTTCGGGGGCGGCGGTCGCGACGGGAGCGGGTGCGGTCGCGGGGGCTTCGGCCGTCAACGGCGACAGCCCGGGGACCGGGGGCTCGAGCGCGGCCGGGGCGGCACCGGCGATGCAGAAAAGAACCAGACCCACCTGTGCGGCGCGACGCATTTGAGACCTTCCTCGACCTGTCCGGGGATGCTACCGGAGCGACCCCACCCCAGCAATGCGACTTTTCTCCCTGTCGGCGTGCGCCGACAAGCCCGCGCGCGCCGCAGGCGCGCGTTAACGCGTGTTGCGGCCTGACGCCGGCATCCCGCACCATGCCGCCCCATGAGCGAGCCCTATCCGCCGATCGAGCCGTACCGCACGCACCGCCTGCAGGCCTCGCCCCTGCACGAAATCCACGTCGAGGAGTGCGGCAACCCCCAGGGGCGGGCGGTGGTGTTCGTCCATGGCGGCCCGGGCGGCGGCGTCGAGCCCTGGCACCGGCAGTTCTTCAACCCGGAGAAGTACCGCATCGTGCTGTTCGACCAGCGCGGCTGCGGCAAGTCCACGCCCCACGCCGAGTTGCGCGAGAACACGACGTGGAACCTGATCGACGACATGGAAAAGATCCGCGAGATGCTCGGCATCCACGACTGGACCGTGTTCGGCGGCTCGTGGGGCTCGACGCTGGCGCTGGCCTACGCCATGACCCACCCGTGGCGCGTGAAGGGCCTGATCCTGCGCGGCATCTTCCTGCTGCGGCCCGAGGAGATCCGCTGGTTCTACCAGGAGGGCTGCTCGTGGATCTATCCGGATGCGTGGGAGCGCTACCTGGAGCCGATCCCGGCCACCGAGCGCGACGACCTGGTCAGCGCGTACTACCAGCGGCTCACCCACGGCGACGCGCGCATCCGCACCGCGGCGGCGCGGGCGTGGAGCATCTGGGAAGGGGCGACCAGCAAGCTGACGCCGAACGAGGACCTGGTCAAGCGCTTCGGCGAGGACAAGTTCGCCGAGGCCTTCGCCCGCATCGAGTGCCACTACTTCGTCAACAACGGCTTCTTCGAGACGCCCAACTGGCTGCTCGAGAACACCGGGCGCATCCGCAACATCCCGGGCGTCATCATCCAGGGCCGCTACGACGTGGTCTGCCCGATCCGCTCGGCCTGGGACCTGCACCGCGCCTGGCCGGAAGCCGAGCTGCAGGTGGTGCCGGACGCCGGCCACGCCGCCAGCGAGCCCGGCATCCTGCGGCGCCTGGTGGAAGCCACCGACCGGTTCGCCGACCTCTAGAGCCCCCCTGTAGAATTGCCGGTCTATTCGGGCCGCCTTGCCGGCCCCAACCGTCATTCGAGGTGCACCATGGGCAAGAGCACGAAATACGTCGCTCGGCAGCCCGATTCCAGCGGCCTCGTCCAGTATTCGGACGAGGAACACCGCATCTGGGCCACGCTGTACGAGCGCCAGATCCAGGCCATCCGCGGCAAGGCCTGCGACGAGTATTTCCAGGGCATCGAGCTGCTCGGCATGCCCAAGGACCGCATCCCGCAACTCGGCGAGATCTCCAGCCGCATGCGGCGCGAGACCGGCTGGGAAGTGGCGTTCGTCCCAGCGCTGATCCCGTTCTCCGAATTCTTCAAGCTGCTCGCGGACCGCAAGTTCCCGGCGGCGACGTTCATCCGCACGCGCGAGGAACTCGACTACCTGCAGGAGCCGGACATCTTCCACGAGATCTTCGGCCACACGCCGCTGCTGACCAACAAGTATTTCGCCGACTTCACCCACATGTACGGCAAGCTCGGCCTGGCGGCGTCCAAGGAAGACCGCGTGTTCCTGGCGCGCATGTACTGGTTCACGGTCGAGTTCGGCCTGATCCAGCCGCCGGGCAAGCCGATGCGCATCTACGGCGGCGGGATCCTGTCCTCGATCGGCGAGACCGCGTACGCCTTCAACAGCGACAAGCCGCAGCGCAAGCGCTTCTCGATCACCGACGCGCTGCGCACGCCGTACCGCATCGACATCATGCAGCCGCTGTACTACTACCTGGAGGACCTGCGCGAGCTCTACGAGCTGGCGCAGAAGGACCTGATGGCGCTGGTCGCCGACGCGAAGCGGATGGGGCTGTTCGCCCCGCTGTTCCCGCCGAAGGCCGACCCGTCGGGCGTGACCAAGCTCGCGAGCAACATGTGAACATGAACAAGAAAGAAATGAACCCGCTGGGCACCGACGGCTTCGAGTTCGTCGAGTTCACCGCGCCCGACAAGGCCGGCATCGAGCAGCTGCACCAGCTGTTCGAGCTGCTGGGCTTCACCGCGGTCGCGCGCCACCGCAGCAAGGACGTGACGCTGTTCCGCCAGGGCGACATCAACTTCCTGGTCAACGCCACGCCGTACACGCACTTCCACCAGTTCGCCCAGGCCCACGGCCCGGCGGCCTGCGCCATGGGCTGGCGCGTGAAGGACGCGGTCAGGGCGTACGAGTATGCGGTTGCCCAAGGGGCCGTGCCCTTTGATGGCAAACCCGGATACATGGAGTTGCGATTGCCCGCTGTTTACGGAATTGGCAACTCGGTGCTGTATTTCATTGACCGCTACCCTTCGGGTAGCGGTGGCATCGACCGCCACGGGCCGGAGCACTCGATCTACGACGTGGACTTCCGCTGGATCGACGGCGCCGACCGCGCGCCCAAGGGAGTCGGGCTCGACACGCTTGACCACCTGACCCACAACGTGCAGCGCGGCAACATGGACGTGTGGTCCGGCTTCTACGAGCGCATCGGCAACTTCAAGCAGATCCGCTACTTCGACATCGAGGGCAAGCAGACCGGGCTGTTCTCGCGCGCCATGACGGCGCCGTGCGGCAAGATCCGCATCCCGATCAACGAGAGCGCCGACGACAAGTCGCAGATCGAGGAATTCCTGCGCCAGTACCGCGGCGAGGGCATCCAGCACATCGCGCTGTCGACCCAGGACATCTACAAGACCGTCGCCGCGATGCGCAAGATGGGCGTGACCTTCATGGACACGCCGGACACGTACTACAAGAACGTCGACAAGCGCGTGAAGGGCCACACCGAAGACGTGAAGAAGCTTTCGGAACTGCGCATCCTGATCGACGGCGCGCCGACCGAGGGCATCCTGCTGCAGATCTTCACCAGCACCGTGATCGGGCCGATCTTCTTCGAGATCATCCAGCGCAAGGGCAACGAAGGCTTCGGCGAGGGCAATTTCAAGGCGCTGTTCGAGAGCATCGAGGAAGACCAGATCCGCCGCGGCGTGCTGAAAGGTGAAACCGCGTGAGCGGTTTCACGCATGAACCATGAAGAAATGGATCTACAAGCCCCACGTCGAGGGCAACGCCTCGCGCCAGGCCCACGCCGACCTGCCCGAGGGCACGTTCGAGCGCGAGGTCAGCAAGGAAGGCTTCTTCGGCCCGGCCTCGCATTTCTACCACCCGCAGGCGCCGACCGGCTGGACCCACTGGGAAGGGCCGCTGCGGCCGCGCGCGTTCGACCTGGTCAAGCTGGCCTCGCACGGCGCCTCGCCGTGGCACGCCGACGAGATCCTGCACAACGCGCACGTGCGCATCCGCTGGTGGTTGTGCAAGGCCAACATGGCGCACCTGGTGCGCAACGCCGACGGCGATGAGCTGCTGTTCGTGCACAGCGGCACCGCGGAACTGTTCTGCGACTACGGTCACCTCACCATCACCGCCGGTGACTACGTGGTGCTGCCGCGCGGCACCCTGTGGCGCGTCGAGTGCGAGCAGCTGGCGACGATGCTGCTGATCGAGGCCACCAACGGCAGCTACCAGCTGCCGGACAAGGGCCTGGTCGGCGAGCACGCCATCTTCGACCCCGCCATGTTCGACATCCCGAAGCTCGACGACGCGTTCCGCAAGCAGGCCGCGAAGCCGGGCGAGTGGCACGTCAAGGTCAAGCGCCGCAACGCGATCTCGACGGTGAGCTACCCGTTCAACCCGCTGGACGCGGTCGGCTGGCACGGCAGCCTGCACCCGGTACGCATCAACGTGAAGGACATCCGCCCGCTGATGTCGCACCGCTACCACGTGCCGCCGTCCGCGCACACCACGTTCGTGGCCAACCGGTTCGTGGTCTGCACCTTTGCGCCGCGGCCGTTCGAGTCGGACCCGGGCGCGATCAAGGTGCCGTTCTTCCACAACAACGACGACTACGACGAGGTGCTGTTCTACCACGCGGGTGAGTTCTTCTCGCGCGACAACATCCACCCCGGGATGCTGACGCTGCACCCGTGCGGCTTCACGCATGGCCCGCATCCGAAAGCGCTGAAGAAGATGCTCAAGCAGGACCAGCCCGGCACCAACGAATATGCGGTGATGGTGGATACCCGCGACGCGCTGGAAGTCAGCGACGCCGCGGCCGGCGTGGAGTGGACTGCGTACCACCAGAGCTGGGCCGGCAAGGACGGTAAGGGGGCGTGAAGTTCGCCACGTTGAAGGACGGCACCCGCGACGGCCGCCTGCTCGTGGTCTCGCGCGACCT
>JANNLM010000295.1:0-4650 GCA_031396825.1 Gammaproteobacteria bacterium
GCTGCGCCACGTGGTAGGCGTCGTCCGGGCCGCGGATGTCCTCCAGCAGCAGTGCGAATTCGTCGCCGCCGAGGCGCGCAACCATGTCCGGCGTGCGCACGCAGGCGGCCAGGCGGCGCCCGGCCTCCTTGAGCATCTCGTCGCCGACCAGGTGGCCCATGCTGTCGTTGACCACCTTGAAGCGGTCGAGGTCGAGAAACAGCACGGCGAACTGGTGCGCCGGGTCGCGCTGCAGGCGCGCCAGCGAGCGCGCCAGCGAGTCGAGCAGGAAGCCGCGGTTGGGCAGTCCCGTCAGCGAGTCGTGCAGCGTCTCGTGCACCAGCTGGCGCTCGACGCGCTCGCGCTCGGCGATCTGGTCGCGCAGCTCGCGCGTGCGGTCGTGCACGCGCTGCTCGAGCTCCTCGTGCGCCTGCTTGCGCAGCAGCGCGGTGAGGATGTGCTGCGCCACGTAGCTCAGCAGCGCGCGATCGTCGTCGCTGTAGTGCACCGAGGCGTCGTAGCTCTGCACCAGCACCGCGCCGCGCACCTGGCCGTCGATCGCCAGCGGCACGCCGAGCACGTGCTCGGCGGTCGAGCCGAACACCACGCTGGTGGGAATGCCGAGCTGGGCCTTGACCTCGGCCGGCGGGCCGTGCACGGCGCGGCCCGAGCGGATCACGTTGAACGTGATCGAGTTGCGCATGTCCGCCGCCGGCACCTCGGCCTCCGGGTCGAGCATGCCGGGATCCTTCTCGTCGGCGTGGTAGATGAAGCGCAGCGTGTCGCGCTCGCTGCTGTACAGCGCCATCAGGAAGTTGCGCGCGTACATCAGCTCGCCGACCACCGCGTGGACGCGCGCCAGCATCTCGCTCATGTCGAGCTCGCCGCTGGCCAGGTCGGCGATGGCGTACAGCGCGGCCTGCACCTTCTCGCCGCGCTGCCGCTCGTGCACCTCGACGGTCAGCTCGCGGGTGCGCTCCTCGACGCGCCGCTCCAGCTCGGCCTGCGCCTGCTTGCGCGCCAGCGCGGTCAGGATGTGCTGCGCGACGAAGGTCAGCAGGGCACGGTCTTCCTCGCTGTAGACGCCGGCGCGCTCGTAGCTCTGCACCACCACGGCGCCACGCGCCTGGCCTTCCGCCATCATCGGCACGCCGAGCCAGTCGGCGGCTTCGGGGCCGACCTTGCCGCTGGACTCGAGCCCGAGCTCGACCTGCACCTGCACCGACGGGCCCATCGCCGAGCGGCCGGTACGGATCACCTCCAGCGTCAGGCTGCCCTTGATCATGCTCGCGGGGACGTCGTGCTCGGGGTCGTAGACCGTCGCGTCCTGGGTGTCGGCGAAGTAGATGAAGCGCAGCGCGTCGCGCTCGGGGTAATAGAGCGTGATGAAGAAATTCTTCGCGTACATCAGCTCGCCGACCACGGCGTGCAGGCGCGGCAGCATCTCCACCATGTCGAGCTCGCTGCTGGCGAGGTCGGCGATGGCGTACAGCGCGCGCTGCAGGCGGCCGGACTTCTGCAGGCCTTCGATGGTGCTCGCGTTTTCGGCGAGATCGAGCACGTCGGCGAAGCGGGGCGCCAGCACGCCGAGGTAGCCGCGCCAGGCGGCTTCCTCCTGGGCCAGCGCGGCGGCGCTGGGCCACTCCGTGATCAGCACCGCGCGGCCGCGACGGCCGTGGCCGCCGTCCGCGCGCTCGAGCACGGTGGCGAGGCGGCAGCCGTCGCTTCCGGCCAGCCCGGCGCGGACCTCGGCGCCCGCGGCAAAGGCCGCGTCGATCAGCGCGGCCTCGCCGGCGTCGGCGGCGGTGTCGGGGCTGGCGTGGCGCGCGGCGCCGTCGCTCGCGCCGAGCTCCCAGGCCAGGCGCAGCGCGCGGCAGGAGAACAGCGTCGGGATCTGGGTCAGCGCCAAGTGCGCCAGCGGCCGGGGCGACGTCGCATTCATCAACGCGCACGCCACGGCGTCCGGCTCGGCCCCCGTGCCGAGCCCGCGCTGCCCGATCGGGTGCACGCGCCTCGTCATTTGCGGCCAGTCTAGCGCGGCCGCAGGGGGTCAGCCCCGGGGGGTGGCCGCCTCGTCCGGGGTGCGGGCCTGGATGCTGAGGGCGTGGATGTCGGTCTGCATCAGGTCGCCCAGGGCGGCATAGACCTGGCGGTGGCGGGCCAGCGCGAGCTGGCCGGCGAACGCCCCCGACACGATCTCCACCCGGAAATGGCCGCGACCGTCGGCAGCACCCGCGTGGCCGGCGTGATGGCGGCTGTCGTCCTCGATGACCAGGTGTTGCGGCGCGAACGCGGAGGTCAGCGCCGTGCGGATCTTCTCGAGGCGCGTCACGCGGGGTCTTGCGGCAGGTAACGTGCCAGGAACGGCGCGTGGGCCAGCAGGAACACGAGCATCAGCGCCGTGAACCCGAAGGTCTTGAACTTGACCCAGGTCGCCTCGTCGTAGTGGCCGGCGACGTAGAAGTTCAGCGCCGCGCAGCCCAGGAAGAACAGCCCCCAGGCGAAGTTGACCTTGCGCCACACCGGCTCGGGGAAGGCGAAGGTGGTTTGCGGGATGCGCGCCAGCAGCACGCGTGCGCCGATGACGTGGCTGCCGAGCAGCGCCAGCCCGAAAACGCCGTAGACGGCGGTCGGCTTGAACTTGATGAACGCCGGGTCGTGGATGGCGAGGGTCAGGCCGCCGAGCACGGTGGCCAGCACGGCGACGACCAGGTGCGACTTGTGCCAGCGCTTCTGCCATGCGCGGTAGACCAGCACCAGCGCGATGGCGGCGACGATCAGCGCCGCCGTGGCCACGTAGATGTCGTACAGGAAGTAGGCGGCGAAGAACACCAGCGCCGGTGCGTAGTCGAGCAGGAATTTCACCGACCAATTATAAAGGGCGCCCATGCCCGCCGACTGGTACCGACCGCACCCGCTGAACCCGCAGAAGCGCATGCTCGACCAGGCCGTCGCGCGCGTGCGCGAGGGCGGGGTGATCGTGTACCCCACCGACTCCTGCTACGCGCTCGGCTGCCGGCTGGGCGACAAGGCCGCCACCGACCGCATCCGCAAGATCCGGCAATTCGACAAGCACCACCTGTTCACCGTGGTCTGCCGCAGCCTGTCCGAAGTCGGCAAGTACGCGCGCGTGGACAACGGCCAGTTCAGCATCCTCAAGTCGCTGGCGCCGGGGCCGTACACCTTCGTGCTGCGCGCCAGCGACGAGACGCCGCGGCGCGTGCTGCACGAGAAGCGCAAGACCTTCGGCATGCGGGTACCCGAGCATCCGATCACGCATACGCTGCTGAGCCTGCTCGGCGAGCCGCTGCTGTCCTGCACGCTGACGCTGCCGCCGGACCAGCTGCCGGTCAGCGACCCGGAGGACGCCTACCACCGGCTGCACCATCTGGTGGACGCGGTCATCAGCGCCGGCAACTGCGGCTACATGCCGACCACGGTGCTGGACCTGACCGGGGCCGAACCCCGGCTGATCCGGAAAGGCAAGGGCGACGTCAGCCGGTTTTTCCCTGAAGAAGCCGCCTCCGCCCCGGTATAATTTGGCATGCCCTCGGTCAATGAACTGGTCCAGACCCTCGCGGTCTGGGCGCTCCCGGTCCTGTTTGCGATCACCCTGCACGAGGTGGCGCACGGCTGGGCCGCGCGCGCGCTCGGCGACAGCACCGCCGAGATGATGGGACGGCTCAGCCTGAACCCGCTCAGGCACATCGACCCGGTGGGCACGATCATTGTGCCGCTGGTGTTCTTGCTGCTGCCCGGCAATTTCCTGTTCGGCTGGGCCAAGCCCGTGCCGGTATCGGCGCAGAACCTTCGCCACCCGCGACGCGACATGGCGCTGGTGGCTGCCGCCGGCCCGCTCGCCAACCTGGCGATGGCCTTCTTCTGGGGGCTGCTGCTGAAGCTCGCGCTGGCACAGGACATGGAACAGGGGATCTGGCTGGGCCTGCAGCTGATGTCCACGGCCGGCATCATCATCAACCTGGTGCTGATGGCGCTGAACCTGCTGCCGATCCCGCCGCTGGATGGCGCCAAGGTGCTCAGCGGGCTGCTGCCTCCCGCGCTGAGCGAGCAGTTCAGCCGCATCGAGCCGTACGGCCTGTTCATCATCGTCGGGCTCATGGTCACCGGGCTGCTCGGGCCGCTGCTGCGCCCGCTCATGGCCGCCGGCCAGATGCTGCTGGCCACCGTGCTGGGGTTGGCATGACGAAGAAGACGGTGTTGAGCGGCATCCAGCCCTCCGGCGCCCTTACGCTGGGCAACTACCTCGGCGCGCTGAAGAACTGGGTGGCGATGCAGGAGCAGTACGACTGCTACTACACGCTGGTGGACCTGCACACCATCACCGCGCGCCAGGATGCCGGCGAGCTGCGCGAGCGCTGCTACAAGACCCTCGCGCTGATGATGGCCTGCGGCCTCGACCCGAAGCGCAACGTGCTGTTCGTGCAGTCGCACGTGCCTGCGCACGCGCGCCTGGCCTGGATCCTGAACTGCTACACCATGGTCGGCGAGCTCAACCGCATGACCCAGTTCAAGGACAAGTCGGCCAGGAACGCCGACAACATCAATGCCGGCCTCTACGACTACCCGGTGCTGATGGCGGCCGACATCCTGCTGTACGACACCGCGCTGGTGCCGGTCGGCGAGGACCAGAAACAGCACCTCGAACTGGCG
>JANNLM010000194.1:0-2985 GCA_031396825.1 Gammaproteobacteria bacterium
GATCCGCGCCGGATCGGTGGTGGCTTCCTGCACGTAGACGAACTGGTACGGTCCCATTTCGCGCTCGACCACCGAGACCGGGCTCAGCGCGCCGAGCCATCCCAGCACCGCCAGAATCACCACGAGGAGCGCCCCCAGCGCTCCCAGCACGATCTTCACGTGGCACCCCCTTCCGCGTGTGGCCGTCGGGAAGTCTAACCTTTTAGTAACCTACGGGTCTCAAAGGAGAACTATCCAACATGGCCGGTCACGCAAAGGCGTTTCTGACGCTCGTCAACGAGGCAAAAACCCGCGTCAAGGAAGTCCACGCGAGCGAGATGCCGGACATCCTCAAGAAGGACCCGCGCGCGAAGTTGATCGACACGCGCGAAGAGAGCGAGTACGCGGCCGGCCACGTCGAAGGCGCCGAGTGGATCGGCAAGGGCGTGATCGAGCGCGACATCGAGTCGCTGCACCCGGACAAGGGCGAACCGCTGTACCTGTACTGCGGCGGCGGCTTCCGCTCGGCGCTCGCCGCCGACAACCTGCAGAAGATGGGCTACACCGACGTGTACTCCGTGGACGGCGGCTGGCGCGCCTTGAAGGACCTGCTGCCGACGGAGTAACGCCATGCACCAGACCAGCGCGCTCAGCCAGATGGGCTTCGGCAACCTGCTTGCGCAGGCCGACGCCGTCGCCATCGCCGTGCTGCTCCTGCTGCTGCTGATGGCGGTGTTCAGCTGGTACTACATCATCACCAAGGCGGTGCGCGCCTGGCACATCCGCCGGCAGGCCGACGCCGTGGTCGCCGGCTTCTGGGAGGCGCCGACCCTGCCCGACGGCGTGAAGACCCTGGAGCAGCAGCGCCCGTCCGAGCCGTTCTCGAAGATCGCGCTCGACGGCGTCAACGCCGCGCACCATCACGAGAAGCACACCGGCGGCAAGCTCGGCGACGTCATGGGCCGCGGTGAGTTCGTCGAGCGCGCGTTGCGCAAGGCCATCTCGCGCGAGACCACGCAACTCGAGACCGGCCTGACCTTCCTCGCGACGGTCGGCGCCACCGCGCCGTTCGTGGGCCTGTTCGGCACGGTGTGGGGCATCTACCACGCGCTGATCCGCATCGGCGCCAGCGGCGAAGCCTCGCTCGACGCCGTCGCCGCGCCGGTCGGCGAGGCGCTGATCATGACCGCCATCGGCCTGGCGGTCGCGGTGCCGGCCGTGCTCGGCTACAACTTCCTGGTGCGCAGCAATCGCGTCGTGATCCAGAGCTTCGACAACTTCGCACACGACCTGCACCAGTACCTGACCACCGGCGCGCGCGTCGACGGCAGGAGCGCCTCTTAGGCGCGACCGGCATGGCCTTCTCCTCCGGCAGCAAGAGCTTCACCAGCGACAGCCCGCCAATGTCGGAGATCAACGTCACGCCGATGGTGGACGTGATGCTGGTGCTGCTGATCATCTTCATGATCACGGCGCCGCTGATCACCCACAAGATCGCGGTGGACCTGCCGCAGGCCGCGGCGGCCAAGAACCCCGACAAGCCCGACATCGTGACTCTTTCGATCGACGCCGCCGGCAAGCTCTACTGGAACGACCAGCCGGTGACTGCCGACGAGTGGAAGGTGCGCGTGCGCTCCGCCGCGCTGAAGGAGCCGCAGCCCGAGCTGCACCTGCGCGCGGAGAAAACCACGCAGTACCAGCAGCTCGCCGAGATCATGGCCGACGCGCAGGCGGCGGGCATGGTGAAGATCGGCTTCGTGACGAACCCAAAAGCCAAGGCACCGGCGCCCTAGGCAGCCCATGGCAACCACGCCGATCGAGCGACTCCTCTTCGTCCAGGGCAACCTGTGCTTCTTCTGCCAGCAGCCGCTGGCCAAGGCCGACGCGAGCGTCGAGCACCTGCTCGCCACCGCCAATGGCGGAGACAACAGCGACGGCAACTGTGTCGTGTGCTGCAAAGCCGTCAACCGGGTTCTTGGCAGCATGCAGCTGAAGGACAAGCTCAAGGTTGTCCTCAACCAGCGCGGCCGCTTTGTCTGCCCTGACCCGCACAAGCTTGCCGTGGCCGCGCCGGCCGAAGTGCGCCCAGCGAAGTCTCAGTCGAAGCCGCAACCGAAGCAGCCGCCGCAGTCGAAGCCGCAGTCGCAACCGAAACCGGCGCCGCAGCCGCCCGCCCACTACGACAAGGTGCTGGCGAACCTGCGCAAGCGGGGCAGCTCACGCCCGCGGACATTGGCGCGCCTCAAATCGAGCATTGCGACTCTCTTTCCAAAAGGCACGTCGGCTGACGTGATCGATGCCTTGCTTGCGCGACTGCAGGCAGAAGGCATCGTCACCGTTACCGGGGTCAGAGTCGCGTACCAGCTCAAATAGCCCTGACGAGGAGATTGCAACGTGTCGTACATCGAAGAATCCCTTTCCGCCGGCGAGAAGGTCGAGAGCCTGTTCAAGCTCCACTGGTTCGCGTGGGTGCCGATGTGGCTCTGGATCATCCTGGGTATCCCCACGTTCGGTTTGGGCTTCGCGATTGCGCTTTACGAGTTCCTGAGGCTCCGCTTCATGGAACAGGGCGTCACCAACAAACGGGTGATTCTCAAGACAGGGATCATCAGCCGCAAGACCGAGGAGATGAAGCTCACCTCGATCGAAACCGTGGAGATCAACCAGGGCGTCTGGGGGCGGATCTTCGGGTTCGGCACCATCAAGGTGACCGGCCGCGGCGTCAGTGCCGTCGAGTACAAGGGCATCGACGATCCGATGGCGGTGAAGCGCCAGATCGAGGGAATCAGCAATCCAGTGCCGTGAGTTCCTTGTGGCACGGTCCAAGGCGGCCGAGCCGCAGGTCCGGCACTACGTCATCGCGGCGACGGCTCCTGCGGGCCGTAGGCAACCTTCACGATCTCGAACTCCGTCTCACCGCCCGGCAGCTGGGCCGTCACGACCTCACCCTCGGCGCGCTTGAGCAGCGCTCGCGCCAGCGGCGAGTCCACGCTGATCATGCCCTTC
>JANNLM010000321.1:0-5780 GCA_031396825.1 Gammaproteobacteria bacterium
AGGATGTAGCGGCCGACCACGGCGAGGTTGGACGGCGCCTCTTCCTGCTTCGGCTTCTCGACGATGCGGCGGATCTCGCCGAGCCCGGCGCGGATCGGATGCACTTCGACGATGCCGTAACGGCTGACGTCCTGCTGCGGCACGCGCTCGGCCGCGATCACGCTGGCGCCATACTCGTGGTACACCGCCTGCATCTGCGACAGGCAGGGCTTGCGCCCGCCGTCGATGAGGTCGTCGGCCAGCAGCACCGCGAAATCCTCGTCGCCGATGGCCGGCTGGGCGCACAGCACGGCGTGGCCGAGGCCCAGGGCCTGGGCCTGGCGGATGAAGATGCAGGTCACACCGGCCGGCAGCACGTCCTGGACGATGCGAAGGAGGTGGTCCTTGTTCTTCTGCGCGAGCTCGGTCTCCAGCTCATAGGCCTTGTCGAAGTGGTCCATGATCGAGTTCTTGCTGCGCCCGGTGATGAAAATCAGCTCCTGGGCCCCCGCGCTGATGGCTTCCTGCACCGCGTACTGGATCAGCGGCTTGTCCACGACCGGCAGCATTTCCTTGGGGCTGGCCTTGGTCGCCGGCAGGAAGCGCGTACCCAGGCCCGCCACGGGAAATACCGCCTTGCGGATTCTCATTTACGAAAACCCCTACGAAACAGAACGTTAGGGCGCAATCTTAACGCAGACTGCCGTTCAGATGCGGCTTGCCGCCGTCGCGTCCTATCAGGGTGAAATCATAGCCGTCGCCGGCCGGTCCGTAGCGCAGGGCCGCCCGCCCCGGCAGGAACAGCGGCTGGCGGAACTGCACGGTCAGCTCGCGCGGCGCCCGGCCCAGGCGCGGCTGGAGCAACGCGCAGCTGCGCGCCAGCGTCCACATGCCGTGGGCGATGTGGCGCTCGAAGCCGAGCAGCTTCGCGGTCAGCGGATACAGGTGGATGGGGTTCATGTCGCCCGCGATGCGGCCGTAACGCCGGCCAATGTCGTTCGGGGCCTCGATGGCCGCGTACTCGGACAAGTGCCCCTCCTCCTCGCGCGGCGGGCGGCGCTTGCTGCCGCTGGGCTTGCCGCGATGCAGGACGGTGGCCACCGCGGTCCACACCGTGCGACCGGCGCCGTCGGCGCAGGTGGTCTGCAGGTCGAACTCGCGGCCGCGCTCGGTGACCTTGTCGTCCACCAGCGCGACCGTCATCGCCACGGTCTCGTCAGGGGCGAGCTCGCGCTCCTGCACGATGCGGTTCTTCAGGTGCACCAGGCCGATCAGCGGCAGCGGGAACTGCGGCTGGGTCAGCAGGTGCATCTGCAGGCCGATGGCGTGCACCTGAGGGTATGGAATGGGCACGGCGCCGCCTTCCGGGAAGCCGCAGATCTCGCGATAGGCGCGCAGGCGCTGCGCGTCGAACTGCGCCTTGTCGAGGCTCACGCTCATGCGCGGCAGCGCGACGTCGGTCTTGGGCTTGCGGCGCAAGCTGCCGAACGCTTTCCAGCCCAGGGAGCCGAGCTCCGGCATGCGGTCGAGGGAGAGGTTCATACGGACTCTGCGACGGATGGGACGCGGAATTTACTCCAAATCCCGCCCGCCTTTCAGCCCGGCCCGGCGAGGGCGGTCAGAAGAAGTAGTTGAGCGAAAGGCTCAGGGAGCGAATGTCGCTGACACCAAAGAGCTCGGCGGTGGTCGGCGCCTCGAAGGTCGCCGCCTCATAAGCGAGGACGACACGCACCGGCTTGAGACCGTCGTAGTCGAGCCCGGCGCCCCAGGAGAACCGCAGACTGCTTTCCGACGTGTTGGTGGAAAAGGGCGCCGGCGCCCCACCCATGCCCGGGTCGTAGTACATCCCCGACGTGCGCTGGCTTGCCTCCCACAACCCCAACCCAGCCCTTCCGGACAACGAGAAGTCCTTGGCGATGGGAATCCTTGCAATCAGGTGCAAGGCGTAACCGTCGAGTTCCACCGCGTCGCGCTGCGTTCCCGGCGCGAAGAAGGTGCCCGAGCCGTCCGACTGCCCCGTGAAGCTCGCTTCGCCCAAGTCCGCGTAGGTGAGCTCCACGCCGAAGTGTTCCAGGAAGTCCATGCCGGTGGACACGCGAAATCCCGTGTCGCTGTCGTCCTCGCTGCGCGACGTGTAGGAGCTGGCATCAATGCGCGAAACGGTGCCCCAGTCCTCGAACAGGCTCTGCTGAAAGCTCGCGCCGGCATAGAAGGACGGATTCCAGTCCCCCGACCAGAACGAAACCGAAGGGGAACTGGAGCAGCCCTCGCATTCTTGCGCGAGGACGGGCTGCGAGAACCCGGTCAGGACCGCTGTAATGCCGAGCGCCGCCCCGTACCTGTTCATGCTGAGGTGCATGCGTGTCAGTTTCTCACGAGCGCTTGCGGTCGATCACGACGCGCACGGCCGCCTTGGCATCGGCCCGCCCGACTTCGACCGTTCCCTCGAGGTCGCCGGCCTGGGGCGTGGCGCTGCCGGTGCGCGAAACCCGCGCCACGACGCGCCAGCGCTCGACGCTGGAGAACTTGCGCGTCGGCATCGGGCTGTTGGTGTCGTCGAGGGTCGTGCGCAGCGGCTGGTTGGCCGCGCTGAGCCGCTGCACGGCGAGCGGCATCGGCGGGCCTGAGGGATCCTGCGCATAGACGAACAGCACGTCGCCCTGGCCCACCTGGCGCGCCAGCTCCGGCGCGATGCTGACGTCGACCTTGAGCTGCAGCGCAGGCGCCGCGGCGGCGGCAACCGGCGCCGGCGCCTTGATGCCCGCGCGCTCGCGCAACTGCGCCAGGCTGTGATCGATCATCGAGCGCATGTCCTCGGGCAGCTCCTGCTGGCGCAGCTGCTCCCAGCGCGCGATCGCCGTCGGCGCGTCCCCGGCCTGCAGGGCGGCGATGCCGCCGTACCAGAGCGCTTGCGGGTGCGCGGGCGCGAGCGCCAGCGCCTGCTCGAAGCGCTCCGCGGGCGCGCCGGTCATGCGGCGCTCCTGCGTGTAGGCAAGCGCCTCGCCCTCCTCCACCAGCAGGTCCGGGTCCTGGTGGCCGCGCAGCTCGTTGGCGCGCGCGAAGGCCTGGGCGGCATCGGCGTAGCTGCCGCGCGTGCGGTAGCTGCGCGCCAGCCACACCCACGATTCGATTTCATCCGGCGCCTTCTCGACGCGCTTGCGCAGGCGCGCGATCGATTCGTTGAGCGACGCCTGTCGCGCCGCCTCGGAGTCGGTCTTGGCCAGCTCGATCAGCGCCTGTGTGCGCCAACTGCCGGCGACCGCGTACCAGGCGCCGCCGAACGCCAGCAGGGCCAGCGCCGCGACGAGCACGGGCATTCGGGTCGCGGGCGTGACGTCGGCCGGTTCCACCAGCGCGTCGACGTCGTGCAGCAGCCGGGCGCCGAGCTCGGCGCGCGCGGCTTCGAGCGCGCTGGCAGCGAGCACGCCGCCGGCCACGTCGGCCTCGAGTTCCGCCAGGCGCGTGCGATACGCCGCGACATTGGCGGCACGGCGGCGCAGGCTGCGACGCTGGGCGAAGGCCGGCCACCACCACGGCGCGCCCAAGCCCACGATCGCCAGCAGCGCGACCAGGACGCCGAACAGCACGGTCACGGGCGCTCCTCGTCAAGCAACGAGCGAAGGCGCTGGGCGTCCTGGGCAGCACCCGGCGCAACCGGGCGCGAGCGGCGGATGAAATACGCCGCCGCCGCCGCCGCACCGAGCAGCACGGCGAACGGCCCCAGCCACAACAGCCAGGTGCGGACGGTGAATGCCGGCCGATAGCGCACGAAATCGCCGTAGCGCGCGGTCAGGAACTCGATGATCTCGGCGTCGGTGCGGCCGGCGGCGATCTGCGCGCGCACCTGTTCGCGCAGGTCGGTCGCCAACGCGGCATTCGACTCGGCGATGGACTGGTTCTGGCACACCAGGCAGCGCAACTCGGCGATCAGTGCGCGGTAGCGTGCTTCGGCATCGGGCGTGGCTTCCTGCGCGACCGCCGCGCCGGCGAACAGCAGCAGCGCAACGAGCAGGCGCTTCATGAGGACGGCAGCAGCGGCGCGAGGTCGGCCTGCCAGGCCGCGCGCGTCAACGGGCCGACGTGCTTGTGGCGGATGATGCCGCTCGCGTCGACCACGAAGGTCTCCGGCACGCCGTACACGCCCCAGTCGAGTCCGACGCGGCCGTCCTGGTCCTGCGCGATGACGCTGAACGGGTTGCCGTGGCGCGCCAGCCACTGCCGCGCCGCCTGCGGGTCGTTCTTGTAGTTCATGCCGACGATCTTCACGCCCGAGCGCGCCAGCTCCATCAGCAGCGGATGTTCCTCGAGGCACGGCGTGCACCAGCTGGCCCAGAAATTCACCAGCACCACCTGCCCGCGCAGGCTGCCCAGGTCGAGCCGCCCACCCTCGAGCACCGGCAGGTTGAAGGCCGGCGCCGCCTTGCCGATCAGTGGCGACGGGATCTTCGACGGATCGCGGGTCAGGCCGACGGCGAACAGCACCACCAGCGCCGCCAGCGCCGCGGCGGGCACGAGGAAGCGGACCTTCACGCGACCGCCGCGGCCGCTGCGTCGCGCGTGGCGGCTGCCGCCTGTGCCAGGCGGTAGCGACGATCCGTGATCGCCAGCAGCCCGCCGAGGCAGGCCAGCACGCCACCGAGCCACACCAGCCGCATCATCGGCCGGTAGTAAAGGCGCAGGCCCCAGTCGCCGTTGTCGAACGGCTCACCCAAGGCGACGTAAACGTCGCGCAACAGGTTGTGGTCCACCGCGGCCTCGGTCATCACGCTCTGCTGCGCGCGATACAGGCGTTTTTCCGGATGCAGGATCGCGATCGTGCGGCCGTTGTGCTCGACGCTGACCGTGCCGACGTCGGCGTCGTAGTTCGGCCCGCGCTCCTGCTTCACCCCAGTGAGCTGGAATTCGTAGGCGCCGAGCGTCGCGCCGCCGCCCGGCGCCAGCCGCACGTCGCGCTCGGCGCCGAAGCTGGTCACGTTGGTGATGCCCAGCACGAACACGCCCAGGCCGAAGTGCGCCAGCGACATGCCCCAGATCGCGCGCGGCACCGAGGCCACGCCTTCGGCGAAGCCGGGCCGCGCACGGATGCGCCGCCACACCTCCTGCCCGGCCGTGAACATCGTCCACAGCGCCAGCACGCTGCCGGCCACCGCCGCCAGGCTCCACCGATCCTCCAGCAGGTACGGCACGGTGACGCCGGCCAGCACCGCGGCCAGCGCGGGCACGCGCATCGTGCGCGCGACCTCCCGCAGCGTGGTCTTCTTCCAGGGCACCGACGCCGCCAGCCCGACCAGGGCCAGCAGCGGCGCGGTCAGCGGCACGAACACGCTGTTGAAGTACGGCGGCCCGACCGACAGCTTGCCGAGATCCAGCGCCTCGATCGCCAGCGGGTACAGCGTGCCGAGCAGCACGGCGGCCGCCGCGGTCACCAGGAACACGTTGTTGAACAGCAGCAGCCCTTCGCGCGACAGGAAGTCCAGCTCGCCGGGCGTGGAGAGCCTCGACGCGCGCCAGGCGTACAGCGCCAGCGACGAGCCGATCACGACCGTGAGGAAGATCAGGATGAACACGCCGCGGGCCGGGTCGGTGGCGAAGGCGTGCACCGACACCAGCACGCCCGAGCGCACCAGGAAGGTGCCGAGCAGTGACAGCGCGAAGGCGAGGATCGCCAGCAGCACGGTCCAGCTCTTGAGCAGGCCGCGCTTCTCGGTGACCGCCAGCGAGTGGATCAGCGCCGTGCCGACCAGCCAGGGCATGAACGAGGCGTTCTCGACCGGGTCCCAGAACCACCAGCCGCCCCAGCC
>JANNLM010000198.1:0-2331 GCA_031396825.1 Gammaproteobacteria bacterium
CACCGTCAAGCGCTCGCTGCACGCGCTGCACCCCGCCGAGATCGCCTTGTTGATCGAGTCGCTGCCGCGCAACGAGCGCATGGTCATCTGGAACATGGTGGACCCGGAGGACCGCGGCGAGACGCTGCTGCACCTGACCGAAGGCGTGCGCGAGGATCTCGTGCAGCACATGGAAGTGGCCGACCTGCTGGCCGCGGCCAAGGGCCTGCCGATCGACGACCTCGCCGACTTCGTCGAGAACCTGCCGGAGACCGTCACGCAGCAGGTGCTGCGCGCGATGGACGCGCGCGACCGCGACCGCCTCGAGCAGATGCTGGCCTACGAGCCGGACACGGCCGGCGGCCTGATGAGTCCGGACATCGTCACGGTGCGGCCCGACGTGACGCTCGACACCGTGCAGCGCTACCTGCGCATGCGCGGCCGCCTGTGGGCGACGACCGACATGATGTTCGTGGTGGACCGCTACGGGCGCTACCTCGGCACGCTGCCGCTGGCCAAGATCGTCACGCGCGAGCCGGAGTCGCTGGTCAGCGCCGTCATGGACCGCACCGACCCGCTGCACGCCACCCAGCCCGCGCGCGAAGTGGCGCAGCGCTTCGAGAACCTGGACCTGATTTCCGCGCCGGTGGTGGACGAGAACAACCACCTGCTCGGCCGCATCACGATCGACGACGTGGTCGACGTGATCCGCAAGGAGTCCGAGCAGCGCCTGCTGTCGATGGCCGGCCTGAAGCAGGACGAGGACATCTTCGCGCCCGTGCCGGAGGCCGCGCGCCGCCGCGCGGTGTGGCTCGGCATCAACCTCGCCACCGCCTTCCTCGCCTCGTGGGTGGTCGGCAGGTTCGAGGCCGCGATCGAGCAGGTCGTGGCGCTGGCGGTGCTGATGCCGGTCGTCGCCAGCATGGGCGGCATCGGCGGCAGCCAGGTGCTGACGCTGATGATCCGCTCGCTCGCGCTCGGCCAGATCGGCGCGGCCAACGTCCACGCGCTGCTGAAGAAGGAGCTGCAGGTCGCCGCGATCAACGGCGTGCTCTGGGCGATCGTGGTCGGCGCGGTCACGCTGGTGTGGTTCCACAGCGTGGGCCTGGCGTTCGTCATCGCGACCGCGCTGTTCCTGAACCAGCTCAACGGCGCGCTGTCCGGCGTCTACCTGCCGCTGTTCCTGAAGAAGATCGGCGTCGACCCCGCGCTCGCCGGCTCGGTGATCCTGACGACCTTCACCGATGTCGGCGGATTCTTCGCGCTGCTCGGCCTGGGCTCGCTGATCCTGCTCTGACGTCGGCAAAGGATTGCCGACCTACGTAGGGCGGCATTCCCATGCCGCCGCTATCTGCCCGCGATGGTCATCGGCTCGATCAGCACCGAGCCGGTGCGCACGCCGCCGCGGATGTCCACGTCGCTGCCGATCGCCTTGATGTTGCGGAACATCCCGGCGAGGTTGCCGGCGATGGTGACCTCGTCCACCGGATGCGAGATCGCGCCGTTCTCGACCCAGAAACCGGCGGCGCCGCGCGAATAGTCGCCGGTCACCGTATTGACGCCCTGGCCGAGCAGCTCCGTCACCACCAGCCCCTCGCCCATCTCGCGCACCAGCGCGTCGAATCCCTTGCTGCCCGTATCGACCACCAGGTTGAACACGCCGCCGGCGTTGCCGGTGGTTTGCAGGCCCAGCTTGCGTGCCGAATAGCTCGACAGCACGTAACCCTGCAGCACACCCTTGTCGACCAGCACGCGCTCGCGGGTCGCCACGCCCTCCTGGTCGAACGACGCACTGCCGGCGGCGCGCGGAATCAGCGGACGCTGCGTCAGCTGCACCAGCGGCGCAAACACCGGCTGGCCGGCCTGGTCGAGCAGGAAGCTGGCCTTGCGGTACAGCGCGCTGCCCGAGATCGCGCCGACGAAATGCCCGAACAGGCCACGCGCGAGGTCTGGCACGAACAGCACCGGCGCCTGCCGCGTGGACAGCGGCCGGCTGCCCAGCCGCGCGACCGCGCGCTCGCCCGCGCGGCGGCCCACCGCCGCCGGTGCCTCGAGCTCGCCCGGATGGCGCGCGGCCGTGTACCAGTCGTCGCGCTGCATCGCCTCGTTCTGCCCGGCGATGGCCGAGCAGGCCAGGTAGTGGTTGCTGCCGGTGCGCTCGCCGCGGAAGCCGTGCGTGTTGCCGTAGAGCTCGATGCCGCGCGAGCTGTGCAGGCTGGCGCCCTCGGACTGCGCCACGCCCGGCACCGCCAGCGCCGCCGCCTCGCAGGCGCGCGCGTGCTCGACGGCTTCGTCGGTGGTCAGTTCCCAGGCATGGTCGAGGTCGAGCGCGGGGAACTCCCGCGCCATGCG
>JANNLM010000022.1:0-3664 GCA_031396825.1 Gammaproteobacteria bacterium
CGCGCATCCGTGATCGGCACTACGCCGTTCTTCACGAACGCCGGGCGCCCGGGCTGCGTGATGTCGAGCACGCGCAGGCCTTCGCCGGTGGTGACGAACAGGTAGCGGAACTGCGCCTGCGAGGCGCGAGCGTCCGGCAGCTGCACCACGGCCTCGAGCTTGGGCTTGAGCGGCTCGTTGAGGTCGACGACGGCGAGGCCCGCGGGGACGGTGACGTAGGCGTAGCGGCCGGCGAGGGTGGCGTGGCGTGCGCCGGTCAGCGCACCCTTCGGGTTCCAGGTCAGCGCGCGCGTCAGGAAGTTGTTGCGCGGCTCGCCGTCGCCCAGCGTGTCGACGTTGACCAGGATCAGGCCCTCGGCGGCGTCGGTCACCACCGCGTAGTGGTAGATCTCGTGGAACGCCTGTTCCTGGTTCTCGATCCGCATCAGGTCGCCCTGGTTGCGCAGCGGGGCGATGGGCTGGTTGGTCGGCAGCGCCACGCAAGTCGCATTCTCCGAATCGACCTGCGTGTCGTGGCCCAGCGGCGAGAACGGCGCCGTGATCAGCCGCTGGCTGAAGCCCTTGTTGGCGATGCTGGCGGCGTCGTAGACGCGCAAGCCGGCGTCGCCCTGCGCCACGAACAGGTATTCGCCGCGCAGTTGCAGGCAGCCCGCGTCGCCGCCGCCGCGATTGGCGTGCCCGCCCTCGAGCTGGCGGCCGCGCAGGGTGTGCGCCGCGTAGTAGTCCGGATAGGCGTTGCGGTGCAGGTAGCTGCCGATGACGGCTTGCGGTTCGCTCCACTCGGTCACCGGCACGGCGGCGACGCCGCCTTCGAGCCCGATGTAGGCATTGAAGCCGACGAAGTCCACGAAGTCGGTGCCCTGGCCGAGCAGCGAGGCGAGCCAGGCGTTGTTGTCGTTGGCCTGCGACAGGTGGCAGTCGGTGCAGGTCTTGGTCTCGGTCTTGCGCTCGGTGTGCGGGTAGTGCGGCGCAAAGGCCTGCGACGAGAAACCGCTGGCCGCCACCGGCGGCTGCTGCACGTAGATGCGCTCGCGGTTGGAGTTGGTGGAGGACAGCACCAGCGCGGAAGTGCTGCGCACCGGCGCGATGCGGCCGCCCTTGGCCTCGCCGTGGCGCCCGAGCATGTAGAAGTCGTCGCGCACCACCTGTGGGTTATACGTGGCGTAATTCCGCGTCGCGCCGCCCTCGTAGTGCTGGCGCTCGCTCTTCCAGTTGGCCTGGATCGGCAGATGGCAGCCGAAGCACGACGTGGTCCACGAGGTGTGGCACGTCACGCACATCATCTGGTCGTCCTGATGCGCGCGGTCCTTGGGCGCGACCTTGCGGCTGAATTCCTGACTCGCGGTGTCGCGCGACACCAGCTTGGCGCGCGCGGCCTTGGCGTTGTAGTCCTTGTGCCCGCTGGTGACGGTGTCCTTGACCAGGCTCATCTTCCAGCTCATCTCGGGGTTTACCGCCGAGCGCTGCCACAGCTCGCCGCTGATCCACTCGAAGCGCAGCTGCCCGTTCGGCAGGCGCAGGCGCGCGAGCTCGGTGCCGCCCGGCGGCGCCGCCGGCCCGGAGGTGCGCAGGTTCGGATAGCGGTCGGCGGTGCCGTGGCAGTCCTGGCAGTCGATCTCGATGCTCTGCGCCACTTCGCCGTAGAGATGGCCGTTGCCGTGGTTGTCCTGGCCGAAGTGGCAGTCCACGCAGTGCATGCCCTTGTCCACGTGGATCGACGACAGGTGCACGGCCTTGCCGGGTTTGCCGGGCGGGCCGCCCGGTTGACCAAATTTCTGCGGATCGTCGTCGCGCACCACCGCGCCCTGCGCATCGAGCAGGTTGCCCTTGCGGTCGCGCTTGAAGATGGCGCGGAAGTTCCAGCCGTGGCCGTGGTAGTCGGCGAACTGCGTGTCCTTGAGCTTGGGGTTCAGCTCCGACACCTTGTCGAGGAAGGCGCGCTCGCCCCAGTTGCCGCGGATCGCCGCTTCCTCGGGATTGCGCTGGTTGATGGCGCGGACCTCGGCGTCGGTCGGGTACTTCTGCTGCTTCGGCCACATCGCCGGCGCGTCCGACTCGTAGTCCCACATGGTGTAGCCGAGCATCGAGTTCAGGAAGATGTTCGGCTGGTGCATGTGGCAGACCATGCACTGGCTCGTGGGAATGGCGCGCGTGAACTCGTGCTTGAGCGGATGGCCTTCCTCGTCCTTCGGGATGGTCGGGTCGGCGGTGACGGTCTTGCCGGTGTGGCCGAACTTCGCGTACGGACCGGAGTGGCGCGGGTCGCGGTCGTTGGCGTACACCACGTGGCAGGCCGAGCAGCCGCTCGAGCGGTAATCGCCGGGCTGGTCGTTGGTGCCGAGGAAGGCGAGCAGCGGGTCGTTCAGGCGCGTCTTGTGGATGTTGAGCAACGGCACGGCGATGCGGTTGCCGGTGCCGGGCCCGCGGTTGGACTGCTTGAGGTCGGGGCGGCCCGGCTCCTCGAGTTTCTGGATGGTGCCGCCGATGCTCGGGATGGCGGTCTCGGCGAACAGCGAGTTGACGTTGCGGCCGCCGCGCTCGAACACGCGGAACACGTCGGCCGGCGGCGTGACCTCCCACGCCGGCAGCGGCCACAGCGCCGGCAGCACGCCCTTCTTCGTCATGTTGGCGTCGGGCGTGACCGGCCCCTTGATCATGCCCGGCTCACCAAAGCGCGTGTACGCCTCGCCGAGCACGTAGCGCTTGAACGGCAGGATGCCGTTGTTGTACGAGGCGCCGCCGAACAGCATCGCGCCGGTGGACATCAAGCTACGTTCCACCGCGGCCACGATCGGTTCGTGGCAGGCGCCGCAACTTTCGCGCGCGACGCGCAGGTCGCCGGGATTGATGAAGCGCACGAACTCCGGGCTCTCGCGGTTCAGGTCGGCGTAACTCGACTCGGGGTTGCGGCTGGTCGGCCAGTTCTCGGGATGCGCCGGCAGCACGTGCGCGGCGCGCACCGCGTCGCGGTACGCCGGATGGTTGGGCAGCACTTTCGGCGCGATGACCTTCGCGTCGCCGCCGTGACAGTCGGTGCAGCCGAGCACCACGGCGGTGGTGGTGTGCATGCTGCGGCGATCCATCGGGCTGTGGCAGGAGCCGCAGCCGATGCTCTTGGCGTTGGCTTCCTCCTGGGTCTGCGTGCGCGGCGCGGGGGGTGTCTCTGCGTGCGCGGCGACGCAGACAAGTGTCATTCCGAGCGCAGCGAGGAATCTCCTACGAGATCCTTCGCTTCGCTCAGGATGACAAGACTTGTTCATCAGTAGGTCAGGACCAGGTTGGTGAGCACGGAGTAGGGCGCTTCGTCCGGGAACAACGCTTTATAGCCCGCGTCCGGCAGCAGGGTCGCGCCCGACACGCGCAGCACGATGTTCTGCTGCATGAACGGGCGCCAGATGACGGCGGCGGACAGGTCGGTGCCGATGCCGGCGTCGATGCCGCCCTGGTTGCGCGCCACCTCGAGCACGGTGGTGTCGTCGAACCAGAGCTGGTTGGCGTTCAGCGACAGCCGCAGCTGCGGCGTCAGGTCGAAGTCGGCGCCGACGCCGGCGAGGCGGATGCCGGGGTTGGTGAAGTTGCTCTGGCCGTGCTCCTTGCTGTGGCGCAGGCTGTTGAGCACGCCGTTGCGCGCCGACAGCGCCACCACGCCGCCGCCAATCAGCGG
>JANNLM010000026.1:0-45857 GCA_031396825.1 Gammaproteobacteria bacterium
GACTCTACCATTGAGCTACACCCGCATCGTCCCGCGCATTCTAAAGCTGGTGGAGGGAGAAGGATTCGAACCTTCGAAGGCGTAAGCCAGCAGATTTACAGTCTGCCCTCGTTGACCGCTTGAGTATCCCTCCGCCGTCCCCGCTGCCGCCCGGCTGCAGGGCCGGCAAAAAGGGCGCGTATTGTCGTTTTCGACCCCCGGCCCGTCAAGAACAAATCGCTGATTTCAGGGCTTGCTGGCTGCCGAAAACGCCCTCGTCCCACGCAGACGCAGGGCATTCCCCACCACCGAGGCCGAACTCAGGCTCATGGCCAGGGCCGCGAGCATCGGCGACAGCAGGACGCCGAAGATCGGAAACAGCACGCCTGCCGCGATCGGGACCCCCAGGCCGTTGTAAATCAGCGCGAATCCCAGGTTCTGCTTCATGTTCCGCACCGTGGCCTGCGACAGCTCAACCGCGCGTGCGATGCCGAGCAGATCGCCTTTCACCAGCGTGACGTGCGCGCTGTTCATGGCGACGTCGGTGCCGGTGCCCATGGCGATGCCGACATCCGCGCCGGCCAGCGCGGGCGCGTCATTGATGCCATCCCCCGCCATGGCCACCCTGCGGCCCTGCGCCTTGAAGTCGGCCACGAGCCTGGCCTTCCCCTCGGGCCGGATTTCGCCGTACACCTCGTCGATGCCCAGGCGTCGCGCGACGGCACGTGCCGTCGTCTCGCCATCCCCGGTCGCCATGACCACCCGGATGCCAAGCGCGCGCAGCTTGTCGAGCGCCTCGGGCGTGGACGCCTTGATGGGGTCGGACACCGTCACCAAGCCCGCGAGCTTCGAACCGATGGCGAGGAACATGACGCTGCCACCCTCAGCGCGCAGTTCTTCGGCGACCTTGATCAGGCCAGACACGTCCGCGCCGATCTCCTTCATCAGCGCGGTGTTGCCCAGATGCAGGCGCTGTCCTGCCACCCCACCGCGTACGCCGATACCGGTCACCGACTCGAAGTTCTCCACCGGCAGCAGCGCCAGGTTCTGCCGGCGTGCCTCCGCCACGATGGCCTCCGCCAAGGGATGTTCGCTGCCCTGATCCAGGCTGGCTGCGAGTTGCAGCACCTGTTCGGGGGTGTGGCCGCCGACGGCCTGCACGCTGTGAAAGGCAGGCTTGCCCTGCGTGAGCGTGCCGGTCTTGTCCACGATGAGGGTGTCGATGCGACGCAGCATCTCGATGGCGGCGGCATCGCGGAACAGAATGCCGGAACTCGCGGCGCGGCCGGTGGCGACCATGATCGACATCGGCGTCGCCAGTCCCAGTGCACACGGACAGGCAATGATCAGCACCGCTACCGCGTTGATGAAGCCGTAGACCCACGATGGCTCTGGCCCGAAGAAACCCCAGACCAGCAAGGTCGCGATTGCGATGCCGATCACGCCGAGCACGAACCAGAAACTCACCGCATCGGCCATGCGCTGCATCGGTGCGCGGGACCGCTGGGCCTGCGCCACCATGTGGACGATCTGGGACAGCAAGGTGCCGGCGCCCACCTTCTCGGCACGGATCACGAGGCTGCCGTTGCCGTTGAGCGTGGCGCCGATCACCGCATCACCGGGCTTGCGATGCACCGGCAGCGGCTCGCCGGTGAGCATCGACTCATTGACATGGCTCTCGCCTTCGAGCACGACGCCATCGATCGGTACCTTCTCGCCCGGCCGCACGCGCAGCCGATCGCCCACCTGTACCTGGTCGAGTGCAACGTCCGCTTCGGTCCCATCTTCGTTCAAGCGCCGAGCCGTCTTGGGTGACAGTCCCAGCAGGGAGCGAATCGCGGCCGAAGTCTGCGAACGAGCCTTGAGCTCCAGCATCTGTCCGAGCAAGGTCAGCGATACGATGATGGCCGCCGCTTCGAAGTACACGCCGATCCGGCCGTGTGCCGCAAAGCTCGCCGGGAAAACGCCGGGCGCGAGGGTGGCCACCACGCTGTAGACATAGGCTGCGGCCACACCCAACCCGATGAGCGTAAACATGTTCGGGCTGCGGTTTCCGATCGACTGCACGCCGCGTTCGAGGAAGGGCCAGCCTGCCCACAGCACGACCGGCGTCGCCAGCACCAGCTCCACCCAGGACTGCGCCGCCATGCTCATGAGCCCGAGCCGGTGGCCCACCATCGCCAGCATCAGCACGATCACCGACAGCGGCAGGGTCCACCAGAAACGGCGCGTGAAGTCACGCAGCTCAGGGCTTTCGTCATCACCCTCCAGGCTCGGCATCTCCGGTTCCAGCGCCATGCCGCATTTGGGGCAAGTGCCGGGACGGTCCTGACGGATTTCGGGGTGCATCGGGCAGGTGTAGACCGTTCCCGCGGGCACCGCTGCCAACGCCGCCGCGGCCTTGGGGACCAGGTATTTCGCCGGATCGGCCGCGAACTTCGTCTGGCAGCCCTGGCTACAGAAGTAGTAGGTGTGCCCCGCGTGGCGATGGGATCGAGCGGTCTTCGGGTCGACCGTCATTCCGCACACCAGGTCCTTCTGGCTGCCACTGCTCATGACGAGGACCCCTGAGCCGCGCCCAGGGCACCGATGAGACAGCACGCCGCGCCGACCTGAAGAGGAGCAAAGCCGCTGCCCGGCGTGCGGATGCCGACGACCTGCCCGTGAAAGACGCGCGCCGCGGCGCCGATGACCGAGCCTCTATCGGCAAAGAAGCGAACGTCGTACTTCCATTGCCGGCCATCGCGGTCGATGACCGGGTGGGGCGCGTAACGCTGGGCCAGATAGTCGTCCGCCGGCAACTCCTCCAACTTGCGACGACTGATGCTCTTGCCCACGTACACACCGCGGCTGGAGTATCCGTCGGCAGGCTTGAACACCCATTGGTTTCGCTCGGTGTACCACTCGGGCGCGGAGCGCACGCTCATTGGCAAGGTCTCGGCGACGCGGAACGATTGTCCGGTCGTTGCGTCCCGCGCCAGTTCGGCGTGTTTCGACCATTCGATGAAGCGCCGCTTGTCGGCGATGGCGCGATACGCCTGCGGCGACGGCGCCAGGACGGTGGTTCCCGCCGACACCGCTTGTCGCACCGCCGCGTGTTCGGGTGCGCTCAACTGGAAGTCGGTGCTGCGCCAGTAGACGCGATCAACCGGTTCGCCTGCGTGACGCAGGCGGCCGTCGCTGAAACCGAGTTCCGCGGCATCGACCACGCGAACGTCTCGCGCAAACGGTCGCAGCAACCCGGCCAGCGCGTTCATTTCGGCCAGCAAGGGTTGCGCGCCGAGTTGATCGTCCACGATCGCCACCAGGCCGGTCGCCTGCGCGTCCGGCCCCAGCAGATCGCGGCGGAACAGCGCGAGCAGTCGCTCCTCCAGCATGCCCTGCTCCCAGGCCGCGCAGCAGTCGTTGCCATGCCGGGCAGCCTGTATCGCCGTGAGTACGCCGCCTGCATTGGTATTGACCTCGATCAGGACAGGACCCTCGGGCGCGGGATGGACGTCGTAACTGAGCAACAGCGGCCTGGAGTCGGCCAGGGGGTCAGCCGCGAGGATGCGCGCCCACAGCGTTGCGATGCCTCGCGCGATGAGCTTCATCGCCGCCGCCGAGACGGGAATGGCCTGCTCGAGGATGGGCAGGCCGAAGGGGCTGGACGTCGCCGGGCTCGGGGCCGAGACCACTACGCGACTCCGGTCGGCGCGACTCGCCGCGTGAGCGCGCGGGCAAGATAAAAGCTCAGCGGGAAAAGGATCAGCAATTGCGCAATCGGCAACGCCGAAATCGACGTGCCGGGCACGCGTGGCGCGGCATCGGTATACGCCCATCGACTCGTCTGCAACGCGTAGGCCTCCACGGCGACGCCCAGGATCAGCGCCATGCCGAGGAGCGTAAACCATACGCCGGCCGACCAGGCGCGATGCGGCCACGAAGCGCCATGAATCGCGGCCACCCCGCAGTAGGCGAGCAAGGTCAGCGCCACGTCACCGAGTGTCGCGATCAGCATCGCAGCAGTCGTCGCAGGCGCAGCGCCATGAACGAAGTAGGGCTGGCACTGCAACCACTCCCAGGCCAGATGCAACGGAGAGCTGATGAGTACGAGCGCGACCAGGAACAGAACGCGGGGTTGTACCACGCTCACCACCACATCCGGATGCCCGCCACGAAACGGTGTTCGTTGATCGGATCGCCTTCGGCGCGACGGCGGTCAGCGGTGCCGGCAAAGGCACGCTCCCACACATAGCCCACGTAGGGCGCGAACTTCCGGTGCAGCTCATAGCGCAGGCGCAATCCGCCTTCGACATTGCCGAGTCCAGCGCCCAGGCCGCGCTCGTTTTCCGACTTGCTGTAGGCGTTGGCCTCGATGCTCGGCACCAGGATCAGGCGGTTGGTGAGGTGCAGGTCGTAAGCCGCCTTCGCACGCGCCGACAGCCGCCCGTCGTCGCCCACGTAGCCGGTCGCTTCAACTTTGAACAGGAAGGGCGCCAGACCTTCTATGCCCGCGGCCAAGTACGTATGAGCGCCGGCACCGAAGTCCTGCCGCAGCCCAAGCTGTGTTCCCCAGAACGCCGTGCAAGGGCGCCACCACAGCACCTCGCCGCTGGTGGTCGGGTCGAGTTCGCCGGGGACCTTCAGCCCCTGTGTGCGTAGCCACAGCTTGTCCCGCGCGCCGCCGTAATTCGCTTGCGCATTCCAGGCATAACCCTCGCCCTCGTTGCCGGATACGAACTCCAGCTCGTCGAGCAGCACCATGCCAAACACGATTTGATCGGTGGCCTCCATGCCTGGCATGCCGGTGTATTCGTAGCCCTCGGCGTAGGCGTCCGGATCGCGTGCGTCCGGCGGCGCGGCGCCGCCTTGCATGGAACCCGTGTCCATCTTCTGCACCGGCGCGCCGGCGGCCGGTGTCGATCCCATGTCCATCCCGGCCATTGGCTCGGCCGGTGCTGCCGGGACATGCGTGTGTCCAAAGTGACTGGGTGCCGGCTCGCCTGCGGCGGCCGTGTCGAACAACGACAGCATCGCGAGGCATCCGCTCGCGGCCGCGGCGAGCCCGCTGCCGCGCTTGCGATTCATGCGCGCGTTCAGGCGACCACCACTTCGCGGAACATGCCCGCCGCCATGTGATAGAGCAGATGGCAGTGGAACGCCCAGCGGCCGGGCGCGTCGGCGGTCACGCCAATGCTGACGCGCTGCGCCGGTTGCACCGAGACCGTGTGCTTGCGCACCTGGAAATCGCCGCATTCCGATTCCAGTTCCATCCACATGCCGTGCAGATGCATGGGATGAATCATGTTGGTGTCGTTGGCCAGAATCAGGCGCAGCCGTTCACCACTGCGGAAGTGGATGGGTTTGGCCTCGCTGTGCCTGACGCCGTCGAACGACCACTCGTAACGCTCCATGTTGCCGGTCAGGTGCAGCTCGATGTCGCGGCCGGGCTGACGGGCATCGAGCGCGCCGCCGGGCGTGCACAGGTCGGCATAGGTCAGCACGCGCCGGCCGTTGCCGCGCAGGTTGACCCCCGGGTCGTCGAGATTGGCGCGCGGAGAATCCACGCGCATGTCGACGCCAGGACCGTATTCGCTGCGCGCGTGGCGAGTCTTCTTCGGCATCGGCGCTGCACCACCGCTGCCGCCGGCCATCGGAGCCATGTCAGCCATGGCAGCCATCGATCCCATCATGTCGGTCTCGCTGAGCCAGACCGGCGCGTCGGGCTTCGGCACTGCGGCTTCCATTCCGGCACGCGGCGCAAGTGTGCCGCGGGCGAAGCCTGTGCGATCCATGCTCTGCGCGAAGATCGTGTGGGCGCGGTCGTCCGGCATCTGCACAATGACGTCGTAGGTTTCGCCGGGGCCGATGCGGAACTCGTCCACCTCCACCGGCTCGACGTCCTGGCCGTCGGTGCCGACGACGCTGAGCTTGAGGCCGGGGATGCGCACGTCGAAGTAGGTCGCGGTGCCGGCGCCGATGAAGCGCAACCGCACGCGCTCGCCGGCGCGGGCGATGCCGGTCCAGTTGCTCGCCGGATTGGCGCCATTCATGAGGTAGGTGTAGGTGGCGCCCGACACGTCGCTGTAGTCGGCCGGGCTCATGCGCGTGCGGTTCCACATGACCCGTCGCTGGTGCGTGGCAGGCAGCCCGAGGCGGGACCAGTCCGCGAACAGGTCCCTGGCCGCCGGTAACCCGTAGTTGTAGTAGCTGCCCATCTTTTTCAGGTTGAGATACACCTGCAGCGGGGCCTCGTCGGTCCAGTCGCTGAGCACCACCGTGTAGTCGCGATCAGCGCGAGTCGGCTGGGGCACGCGCGGTTCGACCACGATGGCGCCATACAGGCCGGTCTGCTCATGTAGCGTGTGTGCGTGATACCAATAGGTACCGGTCTGGCGCAGCGTGAATCGGTAGGTGAAGGTTTCGCCGGGTGCTATGCCCGGAAAGCTGATGCCGGGCACACCATCCATGCCGGGGGGAAGGAGCAGACCGTGCCAATGCACGGCGGTCATCTCGCTCAGCCGGTTGGTCACGCGCAAGCTGATCGTGTCGCCCTCGCGAACCCGCAGCACCGGCGCGGGCACTTGCCCGTTGACAGCCGTTGCCACGCTGGCCTGCCCGGTGAAGTTCACCGGCAATTCGGCGATATCCAGTTCGAACTCGGTGCCGCGCAGTTCGCTTTGCAAACCGCCAGCCGCCAGCAAGCGCGCAGGCCACGAAGCGAGGGCGCCCAGCGCGGCGGTTGCCACGACACCCTGCACGAAGCGACGGCGGGTGACGGGGAATGGCGGGTTGATCATTTGCCTGGCTTCGATCAGGCGTCGGATCAGGGCTCTGGAGCGCGGATGTCTGCTTACATGTGCGGCATTGCGTCGGGCATCGGCTTGGGATCGGTGCCATCAGGCGGCGGCATCCCCATCGCGTCGTCGTCCTTTTCCATGCAACCCATGCCCATGCAGTTCTTTTTCATCGGCGGAGCGGCGGGCGGCTGGTCCATCGCCATGCCGTGGAGACGCTGAAGCTCCCGAACCTGCGCGCGCAAGGATTTGATTTCCTGCTCCAGTTGCGCGTTGGTGCGCGCCGTGACTTTTGGAGCTTTTGGAGACTTCGCTGCCGGCGCCGGGGTGCCGGGGCTGGCGGCAGGCGGGGGCATCGGAGCCATGGGCTCCATCTGTGCGTGGGCCGTGGTCACGACCACGCCAAAAGCGAGAGCAGCCGCGGCCACCTGGCTGAGGATCGTTTGCATCGAATGGATACGCATTGGGGTAACTCCGGGCAAGCGGGTGAAGAAACGTCAGGGGGTCTTGTGCTGATGCGGCCCGAGTTCGACGGGCGCCGCCTCGTCCGAGCTATGGCAGTCCTTCATGTGTTGTGCGGGGTCCATGCCCTGCATGCCGCGCGTATGCGGCATGGGATGGTCCGTCGGTTCGTGCGCCATGCTCTCGGTGCCGGCCTTGGGCACGCAGGTGATGACGGGCAAATTGGCGTGATCGTGCAGCCTGGGGTCCATGCCTTGCATGCCGCGGGTCTGCGGCATCGGGGCTTGTCCGTCGGCGGCACAGGCCGACACGCCACAAACCAGGACCAAAGCGGCCAAGCTGAGAGTCAACTTGTTCATGAAAGCACTCCGAATGTGAGTATTTGCAGTGGATTGCATATTTCAGGATAGGTCTGAAGTTTGGCCGCCTCTGTACGCTGCCGCGCGTACCCCTCAGTGATGCTTGTAAAGGCCGACTCCAACGATGTCGTTCCAGCTTGTGGTGTTGTGGCACTCGAAACACTGATCGACACGGGCGCCCTCCTTGCCAGATACCCTCTGTGACACCATCGCAAAGTGCCCCATCAGATGACTCGGTGGCGGCTGATGACACTGCACGCAGTCCCTGGAACTGGGAGACGGATGCTGGTAACCGGGCACGACCCAGGAGGCGAATGCATGGCACTGCGCACAGTCGTTGCCGAAGCGCTTGAAGTGGGGGTCCTTGCTGTCGTGGCAGCCGGCGCAATGCAGGGCCTCGCGCGCAGTGCCGGCATCGAACTGCTCGGGGCTCCTGATGCGCAGCCAAGTCTCCAGCGACTGGAGCGTGGCGGCGCTATCGGGGTCGCTTTGAGATGCACTTGCCAGCGTCCGTGCCCCGACCCTGGCGAGCGCCAGATGATCCATCACCACGGGCCTGGCGCCCGCCGCCTGATGTTCGATATGGCAGGCCGAACACTCCTGCACGCTCGCGTGGAACGCCGTCGGCTGACGCCCAAGCAGTCGCTCCGCATTCGCATGGCAGCTTGTGCACTTCGCCACTGTCACACCGACGGCAGGCTCATGGCACGCGCTGCACTGGTTGCTCAGAGTGGCATGGCGCGGCGATAGCGGGCCGGGACTCACCAGTTGCCGCGCCGCCGCCGTTACTGGCGCGACGGTGCTCACGGCAAGCACCCCTGCGGTGATCAGCACCAGCATCAGCACCAGCCAAAGTGCCGCGCGCCTCATTGCAGCCACCGCAGGCCGAAGTAGATTCCCGACGCGATGTGCAGCGCAAGCAGGCCAAAGAAGGTGATGGATAGAACGATGTGCAGATTCAGCGAGCGGGCGAACCAGCGCTTGAAGAACTCATCCATGCGGATCGCATACTCGAGATCGGCCACCGACTCGGCGATGCGGGTGACCTCGGCGGTGGGGCCGTGCGCCGGCAAGTCGATCCCCAACGATGCCAGCCCTGCCATGAGGGCGGACGCCCTCGAACGCGCGCGTATTTCCGCCGGCGCGGTCTCCAGCACGCCCCAGGCACTGTCGAGATCGCCGCGCGCGGTCTGGAGTAGCAGCAGCTTGTCCTTGATGTCGTGGCTGACGTAGGTCAGCAGATAGCGCACGGCAAGGCCGCTCACCACCACCATCAGCAACACCGCCGTCAGCGCCACGCCCAGCGGGCTGTCGAACTTGTGGCCGGTATGGATGATCGCCAGCAGCGGGCCGAAGATGCCCGCGTAAACATGCAGAGTCATCCACGACTGCATCGAGAGGTGCGGCGTGATGCGGTCGTGAATCCAGGGCACGCGCTTGACCAGTGGGTAGGCCAGCGGCACCAGCATGAGCAGCGCGCCGGCAATGCCAAATGCAGAGCCCATGCCACTGCCCGCGAAGCGCGGTGCGCGATGCAGCAGAAAGCCGAGCCAGGCGAGCAGCAGCACGCTCGCCACCCCAAGCACCACGATGCGTTCCCGCGCCTTCATGGCTCAGGCCGCGACCACGCAATCGCCCTTGGGCTTGGCTTGGCAGGCAAGGATGATTCCCTTGGCCTTGTCCTCGGCATCGAGCGCGTCGTCCACCGCCATCTCGACCTCGCCGGAGGTCATCGCGACCTTGCAGACCCCGCAGGTGCCGACGCGGCAGGAGAACTCGATGCCGATGCCAAGCTCTTCAGAGAGTTCGAGAACCGTCTGGTTGGGGCGGCTTCTGGATGCCTTGTTGTTCCTGGAGAACGTCACCAAGGGGCCAGTGGCCGGCGCCACTGGGGCCGCGGCGGTGCCTGCGGCGGCGGGTTGCGGCGCGGCGGTGCCGAAATCTTCGGCCTTCACCTGTTCGGGTGGCACGCCCAGTTCAGTGAGCAGCGCCTTGACCGCTTGCATCATGACCGGAGGGCCACAGAGATGGACACGGCGCGTCGTGAGCGCGGGCACTGCTTCCGTGAGTAGCCTTCCCGTGATGCGTCCGATGGGCCCGGCCCAGTCGGTGCCTTCCGGTTTTTCCATCGTCACGGTGACGTGAAGGTGGGGGTTGCGTTGCTGGAGTGCGAAGAGGTCTGCGGCAAAGATGAAATCAGGTGGCGCACGGCAGGCATAGAAGAAATAGATGTCGCCCGGCCAGGCGCTTTCGGTGAGGGTGCGTGCAATGCTCATCATCGGTGTGACGCCAACGCCTCCGGCGATCAGCACGATGCTGCTCGCCTCCGCACCGGTAAACGTGAACTTGCCGACCGGCCCACCGACGTCGATCACGTCGCCCACCTTGAGCAGATCATCCAGATGCCGCGACACCGCACCGCGTGGCTCGCGTTTGACGGTGATATCGACAAAGCCGCGCTGCGTTGGCGACGAGGAGATGGAGTAGGAGCGGTTCATCTTGGCGCCGCCAATCCACAGTGAGAGATTGAGAAACTGGCCGGGCAAAAACGTGAACGGCAGCAGCCCCGCGCCCGATGCAGGCAGCAGGCGCAGTGTTTTGACGCTCGGCGTTTCGACGATGACGCTCCCAACCCGAAGCTGCCCCAGCCACTTTGCGGTGACGGGTGGAGCCACAGAGGTGGCGTCCGCGTCCGCGGCCGCAGGCTCGACTTTCTGTACTGCGCTGGCTGCGGCTGATGTATCGGCTGGTGTGTTCGGTGTGTCGTTTGGTTCCGTCGGTGGTGGCTTGCCGCTGGCCGACGGTGTCGCCGGCGGTCGGCCCGGTGGGCCGGAGAGAGGCGGTGAGGAGCCCGGCGGCAGCCCGCCAGAGCCACTTTCCAGACGCCCAAAGAGTGCAGCGGCGCGTCGCATCTTGAGGACATAGATGACGACCATCGCCACTGCAAAAGCGACCAGCAGCAGCATCGTGACCAGGTGAAACGCTTTGACACCGCCAGAGGTCTGTGGCGAATCCGCAGTGATTGGCGACGCGAGATTCATCTCGCGCCTGAACCAGTCCAATGCAAGGTTGCGTGGCGCCTTGCCGTCCGACAGCACCCGTCGCGCGGCGATGCCCGCTCCCATCTGATCGAGGCCCTCGCGCATCAGGCCAAGCGCTTGCTGCATGGCGACGTTGTCGCCAGCGTGTGCCGCGCGCTCAAGCGACTCGGCGCCGGTCGCGAGTCGCGCCATGCCTTCGTCGAGCTGCTGGCTCGACAGCGCGTCGATTTCGGCGCGCATCGCAGGCGTGAGCGCAGGCAGCGTCATCAGCGAGGGATAGATCGGTGTCTTGGCTGCGGCGGGCGGCATCATCTGGCTCATCATGTCCATCATCCCGCCCATGCCACCCGCCATCGCCGGTGCCCCGGGCGCGCCGGATGCCGCTGCGGGAGCCGCCATGGGCGCATTCGGGGCCATCCCCGCTGCAGCAGGTTGACCAGCGATTTCAGCCATCGGTGCGCCGTCCGCCACGGCCGGTGCGGCGGGTGTGCCTGCGGCGTCCGCGCCGGGGTGATGGCTCTCGTGCTCGTCTGTCGTCTGTGCGTTTGACGGAAGCGCGATGAGCGCCAACGCCACCACAATGCTGCCGATGAGTCCTCGTTCCATCACTTGCCTCTCGTTGCGTTGGTGGCCTTGGGAACCGCCGCGGGTGCGACGGTGCCAAGCAGTGCGCGACGCTGATCGTCGGTCAGAACGCGGGCGGCCTCGCCAACCGCCCGGATGAATGCGATCCGTCGATCGCCTCTCAGTTTTTCGATGTCGCGCACCTTGGTTTTGAGCGCCATGGAGTCGGGCTGGTCGGATCCCGTGAGCAACCACAACTCCTGCTCCGCCTGATCGATCTGGCGCTGCACTGCCGCCACATCCCCCATCGACTTTTGCTTGATTCGGTTGAGAGCGACGGCCTGGTCCGTGCTCAACTTGAGCGCCGTGGAGTAGTCGAGGAAAAAGCCGGTCGCGCCGACGTGGTAGATGTGCGAGACGCCAGGAAAGCCCGGCAGGTCGGACTGCATCGTCGGCGGTGGCGACCCCGCCGCGCTCATCTTCCCCATCATTTCGCCGCAACAGCCTGCGGCCGCGGGCATGGTCATCGCGGGCGGGTTGGCCGCACCGCTCGTTGTCCTCGCATCAGCCGCCGCCATTCCGCCGGGCGGTACCCCGGTCTTGAAGTTCCGGCCTTGATGGCTCTTTTCGAGTGCAGCCTGGATCGCCGCGAGCCGCACTCTGACTTGCGCGATCCCCTGCCCGAGTTTCGCCGTCGGTGGCGTACTCATCGCGGCCACGGCAGGCCTTTCGCTTGCCAACGGCATCTCTTGAGCGAACGCACACGGCATCAGAATCAGGGTGGTCGCAACGAACAGCAGCGCGATCATCGTGGGCTGCCTTTACCGGAGACGTTGATCGATGAATAGGCATGAACGTTACCCGCATGTCGCTCCAGCCTCTGTCCGTTAGCGCACAGAGCCCGCCCGATTGCGTTGGTACGGTCGCCGAACAATGCAACTCGGCATGGTTGGACTGGGCCGGATGGGCGGCAACATGGCGCGCCGGCTGATGAAGGGCGGGCACCAGTGCGTTGTCTTCAACCGGACGCCGCAGAAGGTGGCAGATCTGGTCAGGGAGAATGCAGTCGGTGCCTCCTCTGTGGCGGAGCTCGTCAGGAAACTGCAGAAGCCGCGAGCGGTGTGGTTGATGCTGCCCGCAGGCGTCGTCGACACGTTCATCGGCGAGCTGCTGCCGCTGCTGGAGCCCGGTGACGTCCTGATTGACGGCGGCAACTCCTGCTACGTCGATGACATACGGCGCGCAAAGGAGCTCGCGCCGAAACAGATCCACTATCTGGACGTAGGGACCAGCGGCGGTGTCTGGGGATTGACCCGGGGCTACTGCATGATGATCGGTGGTGAGAAGAGCGCCGTGCAGCAGCTCGACCCCATCTTTGCCACGCTTGCGCCCGGCCACGGCGACATCGCGCGCACTGTCGGGGGTGAGAACCTCGGCGGCACATCCGAGCAGGGTTATCTCCATTGCGGGCCGAGTGGCGCCGGGCACTTCGTCAAGATGGTCCACAACGGCATCGAGTATGGCCTGATGGCAGCCTATGCCGAAGGTCTCAGCGTCTTGCGGCAAGCAAACATCGGCAAACAGCCGAACGATTCCGACGCCGAGACGACGCCACTCTTTGCGCCAGAGCACTACCAATATGATTTCAAGCTTGGGGAGATTGCCGAAGTCTGGCGGCGAGGGAGCGTCCTGGCATCCTGGCTGCTGGACCTGACGGCAGCGGCGTTGGTGAAGGACTCCAGCCTTTCGCAGTTCGACGGTCGAGTGTCTGACTCGGGCGAAGGTCGGTGGACCATCAAGGCTGCGACCGATGAAGGAGTGCCGGTGCCGGTGCTCGCTACCGCGCTTTATTCGCGCTTCGCCTCCCGAGGCGAGGCGGACTTCCAGGGCAAGGTGCTATCAGCCATGCGGTACGGATTCGGCGGCCATCTGGAGAGGCCCCCGAAATAGGCGCAGCTCATGAACGATTCCCACTCCGATGCCCTCGTCTTCTTTGGGGCCACCGGCGACCTCGTCTTCAAGAAGATTGTTCCGGCACTCTACGCAATGGAGCGGCGGGGCCATCTTCAGGTGCCGGTCATCGGCGTCGCGAGGTCCGACTGGACCATCGATCGTTTCCAGGCTCGCGTCCGTGAGAGCGTTCAGAAGCACTGCGAGCTTGACGAGGCGGTGTTCGCGAAGCTCGCCAGCCGGCTTCGGTACATCAGCGGCGACTTTGGCACTTTGGCCACTCACGCCGCTCTCCGCAAGGAGCTTGGCAGCGCCGGGCACCCGCTTCACTACCTCGCAATCCCCCCCAGTGTTTTTGCGGGTGTCGTGGAAAAGCTCGGCCAGTCGGGCTGTGCCCGCGGCGCGCGCGTTGTCGTCGAAAAACCCTTCGGTCGCGACCTTGCGTCCGCGCAGGCGCTGAGCGCGACGCTTCACTCCGTTTTCGACGAGGCGAACGTCTTTCGCATCGACCACTACCTTGGCAAGGAATCGGTGCAGAACCTGCTCGTGTTCCGTTTCGCCAACAGCTTCCTTGAGCCGTTCTGGAACCGGGACCATATTCAGAGCGTACAAATCACCATGGCCGAGAAGCCTGGCGTCGAGGGCCGTGGCAGCTTCTACGAGGAGTCCGGCGCAATTCGCGACGTGATTCAGAACCACATTCTCCAGGTCGTGGGCTTCCTCGCGATGGAGTCGCCGCTCATGGCAAGCAATCAGGCGATCCGCGATGAACAGACAAAGGTGTTCAGGAAGATCCGTCCTTTGCGTCCGCAGGACCTGGTGCGAGGTCAGTTCCGTGGCTACAGGGAAGAGAAGGGCGTCGCGCGGGATTCCAGTGTGGAAACGTTCGCCGCCGCGCGGCTCAGCATCGACTCCTCACGATGGCAGGGCGTCCCTTTCTTCATCCGCGCGGGAAAGTACCTCCCTGCGACAATGACCGAGGTGTTGGTCATGCTGAAACAGCCCCCACTCAGCAGCCTCTGCCCCGGCCAGCCGAACTATGTGCGCTTCCGGCTGAGCCCTGACGTGACGATTGCCATCGGGGCCCGTGTGAAGCGCCCTGGCGACGAGTTGATTGGTGATCTGACGGAACTCAAGGCTGTCAGCCGCCCGCAGGCGGATGAGATGGATGCCTACGAGCGACTCTTGACCGATGCCATGAAAGGGGACGACACGCTGTTCGCGAGTCAGGCCGGGGTCGAGGCCGCCTGGGCTGTCGTTCAACCGGTTCTGGGGTCGGTGACCCCCCTGCATGACTACCCACCCGGTTCCTGGGGCCCAGCGGAAACTGAGCAGCTCATGGCGGGACTCTGTGATTGCGACAGCCCAGTCTGGCTCCTGCCTCACGGTGAAGGCGGAGCGAGGGAGTGACTAAGCCTACGGTCATCATCGAAGAGAGCCTCGATGCGCTGACCGAGCGGGTCGCGGAGGAGTTTTCGAAACAGGCAGCGCAGGCCCTCTCCTCGAGGAAACATTTCACTTGCGTGCTCTCGGGCGGCTCCACGCCGGTGGCCCTGTATGCCTTGCTCGCGCAGACGGCCCGCTACCGCAACGGGATCGATTGGAAGAGGGTTCACTTCTTCTGGGGCGACGAGCGCCACGCAGGCCCTGACGCTCGTGAAAGCAACTATCGGATAGCCAAGGAAGCGATGCTCTCGCCGCTTGAGATTCCATCCGGGAATGTCCACCGCATCCTCGGCGAGCTCACCAGCGCGGAAGACGCTGCGGTCGCCTATGACGAGGAGCTCGGGCGCTTCTTCGGGTTGAAGCCAGGAGCTCTCCCGCGCTTCGATTTCGTGCTGCTGGGGATGGGCGCCGACGGACACACCGCCTCGCTCTTCCCCGGAATCCCGCAGTTGGACGATACGCGCAGGAGGGTGCTGGCCCCGTGGGTGGAGAAGCTGGCGGAATTTCGGGTCACGCTCAGCCCGCTGACGTTCAATGCCGCAGCCTGCGTGCTGTTCCTGGTTGCCGGACGGGAGAAAGCACCGACCCTGAAGGCGGTGCTCGAGGGCCCGCGCGCTCCGAACGAACTGCCGTGCCAACTCATCCAGCCCGACCGCGGGGAACTCGTGTGGGCCCTGGATCAGGCCGCGGCCAGCCAATTGAAAACCTGCCCATTGCATCAATGACGAATCGGCATAGCTATGCGCACCACCGCACCGAGGGCTTGGCGGCAACGGCCCAAGATCAGGATCGAGCATCACCATGCAAACTGAACTGGGCGTGCGCAAATGGAGCTAGGGTTCTACGGCGCAACGGGCACGGTCACCGGCTCGAAGTATCTCCTGAGCACGGAGCGTTCGCGCATCCTCATTGACTGCGGACTGTTCCAGGGCTTCAAGCAACTGCGCTTGCGCAACTGGTCAGCGCCGCCCTTCGACCCGGCGGCGCTCGACGCCGTGGTGCTGACCCACGCGCATCTCGACCACACCGGCTACCTGCCGCTGCTGGTCAAGAACGGCTTCAAGGGGCCGGTGTACTGCACCGAGGCCACCAAGGCGTTGTGCGGCATCCTGCTTCCCGACAGCGGCAGGTTGCAGGAGGAAGAGGCCGAGCACGCCAACCGCAACCGCCGGTCGAAGCACTCGCCCGCGCTGGCGCTCTACACGGAAGCGGACGCCCTGAAGGCGCTCGAGCAGCTGAAGCCGTGTGCTTACGACACGGCCTTCGACGCGGGCCCGGGCCTGTCGGCCAGCTTCGCCCCAGCCGGCCACATCCTCGGCTCGGCGATGATCCGCATCACGGACGGCAAGACGCGCGTCGTCTTCAGCGGCGATCTCGGCAGGCCCGTGGATTCCATCATGCGGCCGCCGGCCCCGTGCCCGGAGGCGGATTACCTCGTCATCGAGTCGACCTACGGCAACCGGCGGCACGACGCGGCCGACGCGCATGCCGAGCTTGGCAAGGTGATCCGGCGCACGGCCGAGCGTGGCGGCGTGGTCGTGATTCCCTCCTTCGCCGTCGGGCGCACGCAAAGCCTGCTCTGGTGCATCCATCGCCTGAAGGCGCAGGGCCTGATTCCCGCGACCCTGCCGGTGTACCTGAACAGCCCGATGGCGGTGAGCGTCACCGCCCTCTACCACCGTCACCGCAGCGAGCATCGCCTGACGCCGGAAGAATGTGACGCCATGTGCCACGCCGCGCACATCGTCAATACGGTCCAGGAATCCCAGGCCTTGAACGAGCGGCACGGGCCCATGGTGATCATCGCGGGCAGCGGCATGGCCACCGGTGGGCGCGTGGTTCATCACCTCAAGGCGTTCGCGCCGGACCAGAAGAACACGATCGTGTTCGCCGGCTTCCAGGCCGGCGGCACGCGCGGCGCGGCGCTGATGGCGGGCGCCGAGACCATCAAGATCCACGGCCAGTATGTGGCCGTGCGCGCCGAAGTCGTCGCGCTCAGCAACCTGTCGGCGCACGCCGACCAGGCCGAGATGCTGGACTGGCTGCGCCGCGCGCCCCGTGCGCCGCGCACGACCTTCATCACCCACGGCGAGCCGGCCGCCGCCGATGGCCTGCGGCTGCGAATCGCCGAGGACCTGCACTGGGACTGCCAGGTGCCGGAGTACCTGGAGCGGGTCACGCTCGACGCACCGGAGGCCTGATCAATGCGCATTCGCCGCATGGGCATCCACACCTACCAGGAACCTGTCGTCTACATGCGCGCGGATTGCGCCGTGTGCCGCGCCGAGGGCTTCGAGTCGCAGTCGCGCGTCAAGCTCAGCCTCAATGGCCGCTCGGTCATTGCGACGCTGAACACCGTTGATGCCGCGTTGCTCGACGCCGAGGACGCCGGCCTTTCCGATGCCGCGTGGCTGGCGCTTGGCGGCCGCACCGGCGACGAAATCACGGTGTCACACCCGGATCCGCTCGAATCGTTTTCGCACGTGCGCGCCAAGGTCTACGGCCACTCGCTCTCGGACGAGGCCTTCACCGCGATCATCGGCGACGTAGCGGCGGGGCGTTACTCGCCCCTGGAGATGGCGGCCTTCGTCACCGCTTGCGCGAGCGACGCCCTGTCCCTCGATGAGACGATCGGCCTGACGCGGGCGATGGTCGGCGCCGGTGAGCGCCTGCGCTGGCCCGCGCCCCTTGTCGTCGACAAGCATTGTGTGGGCGGCCTGCCGGGAAACCGGACCACTCCTATCGTCGTCGCCATCGTCGCCGCCAATGGCCTGACGATTCCCAAGACATCCTCACGGGCGATCACCTCGCCCGCGGGCACGGCGGACACCATGGAGACGCTGGCGCCGGTGGACCTCGACCTCGCCACCCTGCGGCGCGTCGTCGATCGCGAAGGCGGCTGCATTGCCTGGGGCGGCGCCATGCGCCTCTCCCCCGCCGACGACATGCTGATCCGCGTCGAGCGGCCGCTGGATTTCGACAGCGAGGGGCAACTCGCCGCCTCGGTCATTTCCAAGAAGGTCGCGGCCGGCTCGACGCACGTCGTCATCGACGTGCCGGTCGGCCCGACCGCCAAGGTGCGCACGCTGACCGAGGCCGAGGCCTTGTCGCGGCGCCTGCGCGCGGTCGGCGAAGCGCTGGGCCTGGTCGTTCGGATCGTCACCACCGACGGCAGCCAGCCGGTGGGCCGCGGGATCGGGCCGGCACTCGAGGCCTTCGACGTCGTCGCGGTGCTGCAGAACGCCGCCGATGCTCCCGCAGACCTGCGGGATCGCGCCGTGCTGCTTGCCGGACACCTGCTAGAGATCGGTGGCAAGGCTGCTACCGGCGAGGGCGCGCGCCTGGCGCTCGACACGCTCGCGGACGGAAATGCCTGGCGCAAGTTCCAGGCGATCTGCGCGGCGCAGGGCGGCATGCGCGAACCGCCGCGCGCCGCGCACCGCAAGCCTTTCACTTCCACCCTGGACGGTCAGCTCAAGGCCATCGACAACCGCCGGCTGGCGCGAATCGCGAAGCTGGCCGGCGCGCCGGCGGCGCCGGCGGCCGGCATCGAGCTGGCCGTGCGTGTCGGCGAGCGCATCTCGCGCGGCCAGCTGCTGTTCACGCTGCACGCGCAGTCGCCCGGCGAGCTCGCGTACGCCGCCGCGTTTGCGCAGGCGCATCCTGAAACCTTCGAGATCGGGGGCCTTGCATGAAGCCGCTGGTTCTCGGCCTGCCGCACAACGAACGCCTGGTGCAAAGCCTGGTCACCTTGCTGGAGGGCGATGCGGGGACGCTGACGGTCCGGCAGTTTCCCGACGGCGAATCGTATGTGCGCGTCGAGTCGGACGTGCGCGGACGCACGGTTGTGCTGGCCTGCGGCCTGGACCGGCCGGACGCCAAGGTTCTGCCCTTGTATCTCGCGGCCCGAACGCTGCGGGACCAGGGCGCTGCGCGCATCATCCTGGTCGCCCCTTACCTGGCCTACATGCGGCAGGACAGGATTTTTCACGAGGGCGAAGGCATCAGCGCGCGGCACTTCGCCGCCTGGCTGTCGTCCTTTGTCGACGGCATCGTGACGGTGGACCCGCACCTGCACCGCATCCACAGCCTCGCGGAGGTCTACCCGATCGCCTCGCGCGTCGTGACTGCGGCGCCCGCAATCTCGCAATGGATTCGCGAGCAGGTGCCGAAGGCCGTGCTGGTCGGCCCCGACGCCGAGAGCGAGCAGTGGGTCTCGCAGGTCGCGCGTGAGGCCGGAGCGCCCTTCGTGATCCTCGAGAAAACCCGGCGCGGTGACCGCGACGTGGAAGTGTCGGTGCCGCAGATGGCGCGCTGGAGTGAGCACACGCCGGTGCTGGTCGACGACATCATCTCCACCGCGGGCACCATGATCCAGACCGTCGGCCACTTGCGGCAGGCCGGCATGCGCGCACCGGTCTGCATCGGCGTGCATGCGATCTTCGCCGGCCCGGCTTACGAGGATCTGGTGGCCGCGGGCGGCGAGCGCATCCTGACCTGCAACACGATCGTGCACCGCTCCAACCAGATCGACGTCCACCCGCTCGTCGCCCGATCGGTGCTGAGCCTCCTCGCGTGAAGCGACCCCCCGTAGCCGGACTCGCTGGCCGCCCATGGCTTGCGCCAAGCAGCGTCCGGAGCGAGACTGCCTCGCGATGAGCACGCTTCGTTCAGTTCTTGCGGTCTGGCTATCGTTGTCGCTGCCAACATCGGCACTGGCATCAACAACGTCTGCGCAGCATTGCTCCCGTATGGCAGCAACCGGGGCCAGCGCAGCGGATCCCCACGCGGGGCACGACATGCAAGGCATGTCGCACGCCGAACACCAGCAGCACATGGCGAAGGTGGGCGCGGACACCAAGGTACCCGCGAACGGCTGCCAGTGCGGGTGCAACTGCATTAGCAGCCACTGCGTTTCCAGCGCTTCCGGCCTCATGAACGGGGCGTACGCCGTTGTTTCGCTGTCGGTCAACGACGGCTTGCACGCCCATGCCGGCCCCACACGCACGGCAGCGGCCCATCATCTCGACCTCCTCCGACCTCCCAGTCTGACCTGACGTAAAGCCGCGCTTCGCGGCTTTTTGCTGCCGCCCCGTTTGGACGGCACGCGTTCAGGTGAACAGACGGAGGTCCTGTGAGTCGCAAGCATTTTTTCACGTCAGCGGTTGCGCTGATTTTGGCAAGTGGGTGCGCCAGCCTGCCGGCGGATTTGGGTCGCGGCGACGTGGCGACCCTGCTCCAGTCGCGTGGGCAGGCGACGAATCCGGCGGATGCCGAAGCCGCGCGACGCCTGCTGGATCAACTGGGTGAGCGCCCGCTTGCCGCCAGCGATGCCGTCCAGCTCGCGCTGGTCAACAACCCTCAGCTGAAAGCTGGATACGCAAGGCTGGGCTTCGCGGCGGCGGAGGTTTATGACGCCGGGCGGCTGAGCAACCCGCGGCTGTCGGCGTCGGTGCTCTTTCCCGACGCCGGCGGCGAGGCCAATCGGGTGGGCTTCGGCCTGGCCCAGAGTTTCACCAATCTCCTGCTGCTGCCGGCGCGCAGCCGCTTCGCCGAGGGCGAGTTCGAGCGCGTGAAACAGGACCTGGCCGCGCAGGTTCTGGGCCTGGCCGCCGACGTCGAAGCCGCGCACTACCGCCTGGCGGGCGGCTGGCAGATCGTGACGATGCGCGAGACCGTGCTCAAGGCAGCGCGGGCATCCGCCGACCTGGCGCAGCGATTCCTGGACGCCGGCAACATCAACCGTCTGGAACTGGCGCGCGAGCAGGCTGCAGCCTCCCAGGCGCAGCTGGATCTGCTGCAAGCACAGGCCGAGGTGACGGGGCTGCGCGGCGAGCTCAACCGTCTGATGGGACTCGCCGCTACGGAGGACCGCTGGAAAATCGCGGGAGGGTTGCCGGCACCGGTCACGAGCGAAGATGCGTGGCCCGAGCTGCTGAAGGCGGCCGATGCGAATCGTCTTGACCTGGCCGTCGCGCGCAAGCGCGTCACGCTGTTCGCGGATGCCCTGGGCGTGACACGCCGCTTCCGCTATCTCGGCGAGGTGGAGATCGGCGTGGAAACCGAGCGTGAGACCGACGGCTCGCGCGTGACCGGCCCGACGCTGGCGCTGGAGCTGCCGATCTTCAATCAGGGCAAGGGCCGCGCCGCCCGTGCCGAGGCCGATCTGCAACTCGCCGAAGCGGAACTGCGCGTGCTGGAGGTCGAGATCAGCAACGGCCTGCGGCGCGCATCAGCGGAGGTCGAAGCCGCCAAGACCCGCGCCGAGCATTACCGCCAGTCCCTGATCCCGCTTCGCGAGGCCATTGTCGCGCGCACGCAGGAGCAACTGAACTACATGCTGGTCGGTCAGTTCGAGATGTTACTGGTCAAGCAGCAGGAATACGACGCTTACCAGGGCTATCTGGAAGCCGTGCGCGATTACTGGCTGGCGCGGGTGGAACTGGCGCGCGAAGTCGGCGCCCCACTCCCCAGCAGCGTACAAACCGCGGGAGAAGTGCTGGACGCCGAGGAGCTGACGCGGCCTCGAGGCGACGGCATGAAGGGCATGGACCACGACTTGCCGGGGATGGAACCGTCAGATGCCGCGCCAACAATGCCACCGCCACGCAAAGGTGAAGGACCGTCCGGCATGCCCACCGGCATGGAGTCGCACATTCCAGAACCTGCCGGCAAGTCCGATCCGGCCCCGAAGAAAACCGACCCAACAGACACGCAGCAGCACGGAGACCCTCCATGATCACGCGACGCAAATTGCTCTCGATGACCGGCGCCGGCGGTCTCGCCGGCCTTGGCAGTCTGTTCGCGCGCCGCGCGAGTGCCCAGCACGAAGGCCACGACATGTCGAAGATGAAGGACAAGCCGGCCCCGGAAGCGGCCGCCGCCGGCGCGGAGGCGCCGGCCCCGGCGACGGCGACCGCGCGGGGTTACACGCCGGTGCGCACGCTCAACGGCTGGACGCTGCCTTACAAGATGAAAAACGGCGTCAAGGAGTTCCACCTGGTGGCCGAGGAAGTCGAGCACGAGTTCGCGCCGGGCTGCGTCGCGAAATGCTGGGGCTACAACGGCACCACGCCGGGACCGACGATCGAGGCGGTCGAAGGCGATCGCGTGCGCATTTACGTCACCAACCGGCTGAAAGAGCACACGACGATCCACTGGCACGGCATTTTGCTGCCGTCCGGCATGGATGGCGTCGGCGGGCTCAACCAGCCGCACATCAAGCCCGGCGAAACCTTTGTCTACGAGTTCACGCTCAGGCAGCACGGCACGCACATGTATCACCCGCATGCCGACGAGATGGTGCAGATGGCGGTGGGCATGATGGGGATGTTCATCATCCATCCCAAGGATAGCGAGCCGAACCGCATCGACCGCGACTACTGCTTCCTGCTGCACAACTGGGCGCTGCATCCGGGCACCTACCGGCCCGACCCTTCGATCATGACGGACTTCGACCTGTGGACGTTCAACTCCAGGGTGTTCCCGGCGATTGACTCGATCGTCGCGCGCACCGGCGAACGCGTGCGCATCCGCATCGGCAATCTCTCGATGCACGAGCACCCCATCCACCTGCACGGCGTGCAGTTCTGGGTGACCGGCGGCGACGGCGGGCGGCTCGCGCAAAAGCTGTGGCGGACCGAGGTCACCGAAATCGTCGGCGTCGGCCAGATGCGCGATATCGAGTTCACCGCCATTGCAGGCGACTGGGCCTTCCACTGCCACAAGTCGCATCACACGATGAACGCAATGGGCCATGGCGTCCCGAACACCATCGGCGTGGATCAGTCCGGCGTGGAAAAAACCATCCGCTCGATGCTGCCCGGCTACATGGCCATGGGCAAGGACGGCATGGCTGAGCACCAGGACCACACCAATATGGGCCATATGCAGGGCCCCGAAAACACCCTGCCGATGATGATGGGCAAGGGCCCGTTCGGAAATCTGGAGATGGGCGGCATGTTCACCGTGGTCAAGGTGCGCGACAACCTTGCGCCCGGCGACTACCGCGATCCGGGCTGGTATCGCAATCCGAAGGGCACGGCCGCCTGGCGCACCAGCGCAGATCCCGGCTTCGGCAAACCGGTACGGCGCACGCGGCCGCCCTCATCCGAAGCGCCACGGTCCACCCCGAAACCCAGCCCACACAGCGGCCACTAAGGCCTGTTCAGGAGCAACCATGAAAATCCTTTTAACGATTGTGCTCACCTTGCTGACCGCAGCAGCCATCGCCGCCGGCGTGATTCACGGCGGCGGCCTGACCAACTTTGCCGCCGACGAGCCGCACGCGGAGTTGATCAACGGCGTGATCGCGTTCACACGCGAGCGCTTCATCGCCGCGCGCAGCGAGAACATCGAAGTGCCCGATCTCGACGACCCGCAAAAAATCGCCGATGGCGCCGCGCACTACGTGCCGATGTGTTCCGGCTGCCATCTGGGGCCGGGCACGCAGGACACCGAAATCCGTCGCGGTCTGTACCCGCAGCCGCCGAACCTGGCGCAGCCCGCCGGCCATGCCGGCGGCCACGACCATTCCGACATGCAGACCGCCGCCAAGCGCCAGTTCTGGATCGTCAAGCACGGCATCAAGATGACCGGCATGCCAGCCTGGGGCACGACGCACGATGACGAGGCCATCTGGGGCCTGGTGGCCTTTCTGCAGAAACTACCCGAGATGTCACCGGAGGAATTCGCCGCGTTGAGCCAAGGCGCGGGCGCCGGTTCCGCTCCCGCCGGTCATGTGGACCCGCCCGGCGCAAAGCCGCACGGCCACGGGTCCAAGCCGCCAACCGAAACAAAGAACGATCCGCACACCGATGAACACCCGCACTGACACACCCGGAGAACATGCATGAACCAGCAAAGGCAGTATCGACTGTATCCCGTTATCGGCGCGACGCTGCTTGGCCTGAGCGCAGCGGGCTGCGCGTACGACAAAGGTCAGCGTGCCGACACACACCCGCAAAATGGTTCCAACGCCGCGGGGGTGGCAGACGCCTTTGAAGCCGCCATCGTCAAGGGCGACGAGGCCACGGCGAAAACGCTGCTCGCGCCCGACGTCCTGATCTACGAATCCGGCGGCCAGGAAACGTCGCGTGACGAGTACGCCGCGCACCACATGAAGGGCGACATGGCTTTCCTGGCGGGATCGAAGCGCGAAGTGCTGTCACGCGCCAGTGGCGGTAATGACCAGCACGCCTGGGTGACCACGCGTTCACGCATCACCGGGCGTCACAAGGACAAGGACGTGGACATCCTCAGCACCGAAAGCATGATGCTCAAGAACACGTCCGAGGGCTGGCGCATCGTGCACATCCACTGGTCGTCGCGGCCGGCGTCGAAGGATCACTGAGCACAGAGGCAGCCATGAACCAGCCCCAGGAACGCTACGTCCCCGCGCTCGGCTATCGCTGGCTCACGCCGCTGTATGACGATGTGGTGCGCGTCACCACGCGCGAAGCCACGTTCAAACGCGCATTGCTGGCACAGGCGCAGCTCGCGCCCGGACAGCAGGTGCTGGACCTGGCCTGCGGCACCGCGACGCTGACGGTGGCGGCGAAGCAACAGGTTCCCGGCATTGACATCACGGGGCTCGACGGTGACCCGGCGATGCTGGAGCGGGCGCGGGCGAAAGCGCAGCGTGCCGGAGTTTCCATCACCTTTGATCAAGCGCTGTCCGACGCGATGCCGTACGCGGACGGCCGCTTCGATCGGGTGCTGACCAGCCTGTTCTTCCACCACCTGCAGACCGGGAGCAAACGTCGCACCTTCGCCGAAATCTTCCGCGTGCTCAAGCCCGGCGGCGAATTGCACGTCGCGGACTGGGGGCGGGCGGCCAATCCGCTGATGCGCCTCTTGTTCCTCAATATCCAACTGCTGGATGGTTTTCCCAACACCAGCGACAACGTGCGCGGCCACTTGCCAGAGTTCATGCGTGAAGCCGGCTTCACCGCAGTCGAGGATCGCCGCCGGTTCTCGACGATGTGGGGCACGCTGTCGCTTTACCACGCGGCCAAACCACTCGCAGTCTGGCGACCTGAGGGGGCGACACCTGATGAGCACTGACAATCCCCAGCCGCTGCGTCATCTGCACTATTTCCTGAGCAAGCAGCACGAGCAGAACGAGCGGCGCGTGTGGATGGTGATCGCGCTCAGCCAGCGCCCGGCCAGCGCCAGTTGCGGATCTCCGGCAGGTCCTGGCCGAACTTGTTGATGTGCAGCTTGTGCTCGACGAGCCTGGCTTCGAGCTGCCGGCGCAATGCAGCGCCCGGCGCGCCGGTCTGCGGCAGGCGGTCGATGGTGTCCATCACCAGGTGAAAGCGGTCGAGGTCGTTCAGCACCGTCATGTCAAACGCGGTGGTGACCGTGCCCTCCTCCTTGTAACCGCGCACATGAATGTTGTGGTGATTGGTGCGGCGGTACGTCAGGCGATGGATCAGCCACGGATAGGCGTGAAACGCGAAGATCACCGGCTTGTCGCGCGTGAACAGCGCATCGAAGGCGTGGTCGGAGAGACCGTGCGGATGCTCGGTCGGCGACTGCAGGCGCATCAGGTCGACGACGTTGACCACGCGAATCTTCAGCGCCGGCAGACGCGCACGCAGGATCGAAACCGCAGCGAGCGTCTCCAGCGTCGGCACGTCGCCGCAGCAGGTCATGACCACGTCGGGCTCGCCGCCTGAATCGTTGCTGGCCCAATCCCAGACGCCGATGCCCGCGGCGCAGTGCGCGTCCGCGGCGTCCATCGCCAGCCACTGCGGCGCCGGATGCTTGCCGGCGACGATCACGTTGACGTAGTGCCGGCTGCGCAGGCAGTGGTCCATCACCGACAGCAGGCAGTTCGCATCGGGCGGCAGGTAGACACGCACGATCGCCGCCTTCTTGTTGACGACGTGATCGAGGAAGCCGGGATCCTGGTGGGTGAAGCCGTTGTGATCCTGGCGCCAGACATGCGACGCCAGCAGGTAATTCAGCGAAGCGATCTTGCGCCGCCACGGCAGCTGCGAGGTGACCTTGAGCCACTTCGCGTGCTGGTTGAACATCGAATCGACGATGTGGATGAAGGCCTCGTAGCAATTGAAGATGCCGTGGCGCCCGGTGAGCAGGTAGCCCTCGAGCCAGCCTTCGCACTGGTGCTCGCTGAGCATTTCCATCACCCGCCCGGTCGGTGCGAGCCATTCGTCGGTCGGCAGCGTCGCCGCCTGCCACTGGCGCCGCGTCGTTTCGAACAGCGCTTCCAGGCCGTTCGACGCCGTCTCGTCGGGACCGAAGACGCGGAAGTTGCGCTGCGCTTCGTTGAGCCGGGCCACGTCACGGACGAAGCGTCCGCAGACGTGCGTGTCGCCGATGCCGGTAACGCCGGGTGCGGGCACCTCCACGGCGTAGTCGCGGAACGCCGGCATGGCAAGGTCGCGCAGCAGCAACCCGCCGTTGGCATGCGGATTCGCGCCCATGCGTCGCTTGCCTGCAGGCGCGAGTTCGGCCAGCGCGGGGATCAAGCGTCCGCGTGGGTCGAACAGTTCCTGCGGCCGGTAACTGCGCAGCCAGTCCTCCAGCAACTGCAGGTGACCGGGATGCCTGGCCGGATCCGACAGCGGCACCTGGTGCGAGCGGAACGTGCCCTCGACCTGCTTGCCGTCGACGACCTGCGGGCCGGTCCAGCCCTTCGGTGAACTCAGCACGATCATGGGCCAGCGCGGCCGGCCGACCTTGCCGTGCACGCGCGCATCCCGCTGATGCGTCTTGATCTGCGCGACGGCGGCGTCGAGCGCCGCGGCCATCGCCTGATGCATCAGCGCGGGCTCGTGCCCTTCGACGAAGGTCGGCGTCCAGCCATAACCCCGCAGCAGTTGCTCGAGCTCTTCGTGCGTGATGCGCGCGAGGATGGCGGGACTCGCGATCTTGTAGCCGTTGAGATGCAGGATCGGCAGCACCGCGCCGTCGGTGGCCGCATCGAGGAACTTGTTCGAATGCCAGGCCGTCGCCAGCGGCCCGGTCTCCGCCTCGCCGTCGCCGATCACGCAGGCCACGATGAGATCGGGATTGTCGAACACGGCGCCGAAGGCATGGCTCAGCGAATAGCCCAGCTCCCCGCCCTCGTGGATCGACCCGGGACACTCGGGCGAAGCGTGACTGGGAATCCCGCCTGGAAACGAGAACTGCAGGAACAGCTTCTGCAATCCGGCTTCATCCTGGCTGATGTGCGGATAGACCTCGCTGTACGTGCCCTCGAGGTAGGTATTGGCGACGACGGCGGGGCCGCCGTGCCCGGGCCCCGAGACGTAGATCATGTCGAGGTCGTATTGGCGGATGATCCGGTTCAGGTGAACGTAGATGAAGTTTTGTCCCGGCGTCGTGCCCCAGTGGCCGAGCAGCATCGGCTTGACGTCGGCGAGCGTGAGGGGGCGCTTGAGCAGCGGGTTGTCGTAGAGATAGATCTGGCCGGCCGACAGATAATTCGCAGCCCGCCAGTAGGCATTCATCCTCGCAAGGAGGTCGGACGAGAGCGGTTGGTTCACAGTTTGTTCCTGGTCAGCAGACGGATGCACATTCAGGCGCTCGGCTGAAGGCGCAGAGTCGCGCGCGCGATCATCGCCTCTTCATAAGTGCGGATCATCCGCACCGTGACCGTACTTGCATCGGCGGAAAGGACCGCTTCGTTCTCCGTGTTGCGGCGATCGTCCAGGGCCACGCCGAGGAATCCAAGGCGCTCGCAGATGCGCTGACGGATCACCGGCGCGTTCTCGCCAACGCCGCCGGAGAAAACGAGTGTGTCGAGGCCGGCGAGGGCCGCGGCAAACGCGCCTATCGATTTGCAGACCTGATAGCAGTAGAGGGCGATGGCCTCCGCCGCGCGAACATCGACTGCTTCGCGCGAGAGCAGATCGCGCAGGTCCGAGCTGGTCTCCGATATGCCCAGCAATCCCGATTCGTGATTCACCATGGCATGGAACGCCTCGGGGCTCATGTTCTCGCTATGCGCGAGATACCACGCAAGGCCGGGATCGAGGTCTCCGGAGCGCGTGCTCATGGGGACTCCGCCAGCCGGCGTGAATGACATCGTCGTGTCCACGCTCTGGTTGTCACGGACTGCGGCGAGGCTCGAGCCATTTCCCAGATGGGCAAGGATGACGCGGCCGCGCGATGCGTCGGGGCCTGCAACGCGCTCGAGCTCTTCCATGAGAAACGCATAGGAAAGGCCATGAAAGCCGAAGCGGCGGATGCCTTTCTCATGGAGGCGCCGTGGGATCGGCAGAAGCTGCGCGACGCGCGGCAAGTCGCGATGAAAGGTCGTGTCGAAGCACGCCACCTGCGGGACATCCGGCAAGCGTTGGCGAAAGCGTTCGATGAGGCCGATCGCCACCGGCAGGTGCTCGGCGCTGTAATTCTTCAACCCGCGAAGCGCTTGCAGGAGCTCATCGTCGATTCGCGCGGGTGCGCTGTGTCGCGGCCCGCCGTGCACTACACGGTGGCCCACTGCCTTGACTGCGACAAGGAGCTGGGCCTCTTCGAGCCAGTCGATCAGCGCGGCTGCGGCGCCGCTGTGGTCGCCGGCATCGATTGCGCGACTCTGCGCGCGAGCACCGGCCGGGGCGTCGACCGCGAGCGTTGTGCCGGGAAGACCGATGCGTTCGATCTTTCCGCGGCGGCGTCGCAGCAGCGGTTCGGTCACATCGTATAACGCGAACCTGATGCTCGATGAGCCGGCATTGATCGCCAGCACGCATGCCGCATCGCCAGGCGCGTTGCGGCTCATGCCGGCGGGGCCCCGCTGGTGAGCCACCCTCCCGAGAAACCCGCTCGCCGCAAGCCGTTGACGATGCATGGGCTGTTTCTCATCAATCGCCATAACAACCCGCTGCGATAGTTTTCGATCATCAAAACGATCGGCCCCTGGTTGAGCCCGTAGTGCCACGGTGAGACCCACCAGCCATAGGGATTGCCGGGCTTGCCCGGGTGGGATGGATTGAAAGACGCCTTGAAGCCGTAAGAGTTGAACTGGGTCAACTTGGCCTGATGAAGGCAGTGGTGGAGCGCAGGCAGTACGATTTCGGGTGCGAATGGCAGCGACGCCACCAACGCCCACGGAGCAAGGGTGCCATCGTCGGGTCCGTACGGCACGCCGCGCCCCACGTAATCGAACAACTGCCGCTCGACGCCGTTTACTTCGAGCGTACCGGGGCCGGGGCCTTCGCTCGAGGTGATGCCAAAGCAATGGGGGCCGTAGTCCTTGAATCTGAGTGGGTTGTCGATTGCATACTGCTGCTGCACATACGTCGCCCGCCGGCTATTCTCGAAGTAGTCGATGCCTTTCTCACGCATGAACGCGTCCTGAATTCCGCGGAAGTCGATCCAGACGTGCGAGAGCTGATGGGTAAATAACGGCCCGGCGTAGAGATAGTCCTGTCCGTAGCAGTGCTCCCACTTGTAAGTCGAAGCCCACGCCGCGTAGCTCTCCTCGGGCAACGGATGCGTCGGCGATCCCAGCCCCAGCGCATACAGCAGCAGGGCCTCGTCGTAGCCTTCCCAACGGTAGTTGAGGAAGCCGCTTTCCGGCATCCAGCCGTGCGTCACCGTTGCACCCTGGTTCTGTGCCCATTGCCAGTCGGCGCGGCGATAGAGCGCGTCGCTAAGGGTTCGGATTTCACTCTCGTCGGCTGTGTCGGCGTCGAAATAAATCCCCGCCGTCAGGGCGCCGGCGAGCAAAAACGCGCTGTCCACTGTCGACAGCTCGCATTGCCAGGCGCGACGGCCGGTCTGCATGTCGAGAAAATGATAGTAAAACCCCTTGTAACCGGTCGCGTCGGGTTCGGGGCCTTGGGTGCTGTTCCAGAAAAAGCGCAGCGTCGCCAGCGTTCGTTCCACCGCTGCGGCCCGCGACATGAATCCGCGTTCGACGCTTACCGGGTAACAGGCTAACGCCAGGCCGGTAGCGGCAATGCTGGAAGGCCAATCCGCCGCGGTTTTGTCGATCACCAGCCCGTTGGCGGGATTCGTTTCATGCAAGAAGTAATCGAATGTTTCGCGCTGCAGGTTTTCAAGTTCCGCATCGACGGTCAGTTTCTCGCTGCTCATGATGACGTCCGGTTTGCCGGCCCCCTGTGCGAGGCTGCCGCGACGAGGGACTTCCTGATTGTCACCTCACGCCTCCGCCGAATCAGCCGACCTTCTCGAACTGGGCGCTCTTCTCCGCAATGCTGGCGAGGAGCGCGTCCCAGGATCTGCCGAACGCCGCGGCGCCATCCTTTTGGAGCTTCGTTGCCAGCGCGTCGAGGTCGACGCCCGCTTGCGTGAACCGGTCGAGCACGTCCTCGGCGTCGCCCCCGTCGTGCGGCAGCATCGCGTCGATCTCGCCGTGGTCGGCGAGTGCCAACAGCGTCTTCTCCGGGATCGTGTTGACGCAATGCGGCGCCGCCAGCGACTCGACGTAGAGGATGTCCGACACGTTCGGATCCTTGGTGCCGGTGCTCCCCCAGAGCAGCCGTTGCGCGCGCGCGCCGACGTTGAGGAGACGCAGCCAGCGATCGGACGCGAGCAGATCGCGATACGCCTTGTAGGTGCGTTTCGCCATGGCGATGCCGAGCTGGTTGTCGAGCGCCGCGGGCCCCTTCCCGACGATTGCCGCGTCCCAGCGGCTCACGAACAATGAGGCCACCGACTCCACATGCGGATTCAGGCCCACCGCCACGCGCCGCTCGATACCCCGGATGTAGGCCTCTGCTGCCGCCAGGTAGTGCTCGCGGGAAAAGAGCAGTGTCACGTTGATCGGCACCCCCGCGAAGATCGCCTCCTCGATGGCCCGGATGCCCTCGCGCGTGCCCGGAATCTTGATGAAGAGGTTGGGCCGGGCCGCCTGCGCGTGAAGCGCTTGCGCCGCCGCAACAGTGCCCTTCGTGTCGTAGGCCAGTTTCGGCGAAACCTCGAGCGACACCCAACCGTCGACGCGGTTTGTCGCCTCGTGGATCGGACGGAAGAGATCCGCGGCGCGAACCAGGTCTTCGATCGCGAGCTCGAAAAAGAGCGCCTCGCCGGACTTGCCCGCCGCCGTCTTCTCACCGATCGCCGCGTCGTAATCGCGGCTATTCTTGATCGCCTGCTCGAATATCGTCGGGTTGGAGGTGAGGCCGGTGACGGAGAGCTCGGTGATGTAGCGCTGTAGACCGCCGCCGGCGAGGAGCGCGCGGGTAATATTGTCGAGCCAGAGACTCTGGCCGGCGGCGTGAAGCTGCTGGGTGGCTTTCATCGTGTGTCCTCCGCCAGCGCCGCTTCGACCTTACTCGCGCTTACCTTCCTTGGTGTGATCCATGCCTTCCTTCATTCCCTTCTCCATCATTTCGTCAGCGTGACCAGGTCCCGGACCGGCGGCCTGCTGCTTGATCGTCATTTGGTCAACGACGTTGGCTACACCGTCGGTTCCGCGGGCTATTACGACAGCTCGTTCCTTGACGGCAGAGGTATCGACAGTTCCTGACAGGGTGACGACTCTCTTCTGCACACTGACGTTGATCGGAGCGGCCCCGACCGATGCGTCCGCGGTGAGGTTCGTTTTGACTTTCGTGCCGATTCCGTCGTCGGTGGGGCCGCAACCCGCAGTAATGAACGCAACCGCTGCCAGTACACCGACGAACGCACGATGTTGCTGATTCATGATTTTCATCTCCTTAGGCGGGACTCGACTACATGTGGCCCATGGGCATCGCCGCCTGATCGCTCTGCATCATCTGTTCCATCATCATTTGCATCATGTCCATGCGCGTTTCCATCTCGTCCTGACGCGTTTTCATGCCGTCACCCGGCATAGCACCGCTTTTCTTGTCTCCCATAGCCATGCCGCCGCCCTTCATCGCCGGGCCGCCCATGCTGCGCATCGCCTTCATGTTTTCCTGCATGAGCTGCATGTGTTCCTGCATCAGCTTCTGGCGCTCCTTCGGGTCGGTGGTCGTGGCGATCTTGTCCATCTGCTGCTGCATTTTTTTCATGTTGTCCTGCATCTTGCCCACTGGCTTGTCCATATCCATCTTCATTGCCGGCTTGGCGGGCGCGGACTTTGCCGGCGCTGGCTTTTCCATGTCCATGTTCATCTGCGCTGATGCGAGCGGCGCCGACAAGGCACAGGAAACGATTGCGGACATCAGCACTGAGGTTTTCATGGCGGTCTTTACCTTTGGGGTTGGATAACTTCATGGTTCCATTGGGCGCGACGACGGATACCCTCAGTCGGCGCAACAACGCCCCGCCCCAGTGCAAGTGAGCGGGTTTAATCAGAACCAGTCTGGGCGTCGATTCCGTTCACCGTCCGTGCGCCACCGAACTTAGCGTCGTCGGAGCCCGGCATCGCTTCGTCGGATCGGCCATTGACGATCAAGCGCGTGCCTTATCCGGTTGCGGGGCTGCCGCTGCGGTTGGCGTGCCCACTGGCTTCGGCGTGGCTGTCGCGTCGGACGTACCGGGCGCCGCGTTCTTGCCAGGCTGACGGATGCCTGCCAGTTTGGTGCGCTTCAGCATCAGCGCATTGATCGCCACCACGAGCGTGCTGCCGGACATTGACAGCGCCGCGACTTCGGGACTCAGTACGAACGGAAAAAAGACGCCCGCCGCGAGCGGGAAGGCGATCGCGTTATAGCCCACCGCCCACCAGAGATTCTGGTGCATTTTTCGCAACGTTGCGCGCGAGAGTTCGATCGCGGCAACAATGTCGTACGGGTCACTCTTCATGAGCACAACGTCGGCGCTTTCCATCGCGACGTCGGTGCCGGCGCCAATCGCAAACCCCACGTTGGCCTGCGTGAGCGCAGGCGCATCGTTGACGCCATCGCCGACCATTCCGACTTTCTTCCCCGCAGCCTGCAGCTCCTTCACCTTGTCCGCCTTCTGACCCGGCAACACGTCGGCGAGCACGGTGTCGATACCGAGATCTGCCGCGATGCGCTTGGCGGTGGCCGCGTTGTCGCCGGTCAACATGACCACTTCGATACTCCGTTCGCGAAGTTTTGCCACCGCCGCCTTGGAGGTTGGCCTGATCGCATCGGCGATCGCGATGAGGCCAATGACGTGCGCCGCCGGAGAGACATGGATTGCCGTGCGCCCGTCACTCTGCATGCGAGTGGCTTCGGCCTCGAGGGGGCCGAGCGCGAGTTGTTGCGTATCCATCAGCAATCGGTTGCCGAGGAACACCGTTCCGCCTGCGGTCTCGGCGCGCGCGCCCATGCCGTCGAGACTTTCGAACGCGGTCGGTGCCGCGACGGTGAGATGCGACGCCCGGCGCAGAATTGCCTGCGCGAGCGGATGGTCGGAGCCCTGCTCGACGGCGGCCGCGGCGGTCAGCAACACGTCTTCGGTGATGCCGTCTGCCGTCACGATCTCGACGACCTCGGGCTGGCCGATGGTGAGCGTGCCGGTCTTGTCGAAGACGATGACGTTCAGCTTGGTAGCGTCTTCGAGCGCCGATGCGTTCTTGAAGAGAATGCCGCGCGTCGCGCCGAGGCCCGTTCCCACCATGACTGCCATGGGCGTGGCGAGCCCGAGTGCGTCCGGGCACGCGATCACGAAGACCGTGATAGTCAGCGTCACGGCGAATAGCAGTGGCTGGCCGATCCACCAGAACCAGACGGCGAAGGTCGCAAGACCGACCACGATTGCCGCAATGACCAGCCATTGCGCGGCTTTGTCGGCCAGGAGCTGCGCCGGCGCTTTGGAGTTCTGCGCTTCCTGCACGAGCTTGACGATCTGCGCGAGCGCCGAGTCGGCCCCAACCTTCGTCGCCTTATAGCGAAAGCTGCCGCTCTTGTTGATCGTCGCGCCGATCACCGTGGAGCCCGGGCCCTTCTGCACCGGCATCGACTCGCCGGTAAGCATGGACTCGTCGACCAGCGATTCCCCGTTCTCCACGGTGCCGTCGACCGGAATCTTGTTGCCCGGCCGGATCACGACAATCTCGCCCGCCAATACCTCTGCAGTCGGCACTTCGACCTCGGCACCATTGCGGATGACGTTGGCCTTGGTCGGCGTGAGGTCCATCAGCGCCTTGATGGCGGATGATGCACCCGCGCGCGCGCGCATCTCCAGCCAGTGGCCGAGCAGGATAAAAACCAGCAGGACGGCGGCGGCTTCGAAGAACTGCCCTTCGCCCTCGAAGAAGAAAGTGGTGCCGACACTGAACAGATAGCCAGTGCCCACGCTCAACACGATCAGCGCCGCCATGCCCAGAGTCCCCTTCCTGAGCGCGCGCCAGGCTGAGACAAAGAACGGCCAGCTCGGATAAAGAATCGCGGCGCTTGCGAAGAAGAATAACCACAGGTTGAGCTCCAGCCCGAACGGTGGCGCCGGCGGTTCGAACATACCGCCCATCGGTGCGTAGACAAAGATCGGCACGGTGAAGGCCAGGCAGATCCAGAAGCGGTTGCGCATGTCGCGAACCATGGCCGGCAGATCCTTGCCGCCATGGCCCATCTCATGCGCCATATCCGCCGGCAGAGCGGGCTGCGGTTCCGGCACCGCGTGGCCCTCGTGGCCTTTGTCTGTGGGTGCGGCCGGCGCGGCGCCTGCGGGCGCTTCCGGGGCAGTTTTCGGCGCAGCGGGTGCGGGGGTTGCAGCTGGCTCGCCCGTCGCGGCGCGGCCTTCGTGACCGTCGCCCGCCGAAGCGGCGGTTGGCTCAGCGGAGTCATGCGCGCGTTGGCGCACGGCCGACTTGATATCAGCGACCTCGAGTCGGGTTTCGTCGTAGCGCACTGTGGCGCTTCCCGCAGCGAAATTTACGGTAACGCTTTCGACACCAGACACCTCGCCAATCCGCTCTTCCACTCCGTCCACGCTCAATACCGACAGCATGTCGTGCACGTCCATAACGCTTGTTTTCATCACGTCTCCTAAACGCCGTCGTTATTCATTTAGGGCATCCGGATTCGTGATGGCATATCACCGCAGTCTCTTGCTCCAGAAGCCCGATGCGATTCCATGGATTGCGCCGAGCACAAAACCAGCGACGGTGAACAGCGTGAATCCCGTCAGAAAACCGAGGGGGCTACCGGAGATCAGCCACGGACTCGCCGGCGCCAATGCAGCAATCAGTCCGAAGGGCGGAAACAGAACATCGAAAATGACGCAAAAGACATAGGTCAAAGCCAGAGTCGTCGCCAGAGAAAACGCAGGTACTTTCCAGGAATGTGTCATGACACTTACATTTTGTGCTTGACGTAGCGCGCTGTATCGCGCGGACTGTCTTCCCCAACCATTTCGCACGCTGCCACGGGCGCCGCTGCGCCGGTACGCCACACCCATCCCACAGGGAGAAACCGATCTGTCTGCTTTGCGATTTCTTCCGTTGGCCGGAAGGACACTTCCAAACCAGATTCCACCTGCATGATTTCATTGGGAAGCGGCTGGAATTCACCGGTTCTCTCGTCATGTATGTGAGGCATGAAGATGCCGAGTTTGTACTCGGATAGTCTGCGAAGCATCTCCTGGACTTCTGGGAGATGGATTGCCTCCTGAGCAACACTTAACGCTTGTGGCAAACAGCCAAACGCGCTTCCTTGTGAAACATTCGCTATCGTCATGATGCTTTTCCTGCTGAGGTGGTTGACCCTTCGAAGTGGCCAGATCGCAACAGGTGCATTCGTTTTGGAGGCCGCACCAACCTCGTTATGGGAACGGTGCGAGACATCGCCCTAACCTTTGACCGGCGCCGCTTTGGGTTTCGATTCGTCGCCTGCGGGAGCGGCGGGCGTGGGTGCGGCAGCGGCGGGTTTCGGCGCAGCGGGCGCGGGTGCGGCGGCCGGCGCGGCCGGGGAAGGTTTCGGTGTTGTTGACGACGCCGCGCCCGGCGCTGTGTGGCCTTCGTGGCGGTCGCCATCCGAAGCTGCGGCGGGCGCGGCAGACTCATACCCGCTTCGGCGCACGGCAGACTTGATGTCGGCAATCGCGAGTCGGGATTCGTCGTAGCGCACCGTGGCGCTTCCCGCAGCGTAATTCACGGTAACGCTTTCGACACCCGGCACCTTGCCAATCCGCTGTTCCACTCCGTCCACGCTCAATACCGACAGCATGTCGTGCACTTCCATAACGCTCGTTTTCATCGCATCTCCTTAACCGTCGTCATATTGCGATGCGGAAAGTGCGTGACGTTGCCGGTGCCGCCGCCGCATGTCATGCCAATTACCTTGGATTGCCGGATTGCCCGCCGTGCGGAATGCTCGCGAGCAACTCTCCATGTGGAGGGTGAGTGTGGGCATCACCGAGGAGAGCGTCTGTGCGCTGACGTACGTGGCCGCGTTCGTGCGGCAGGTCGAGCCCATCGATTCACATCCTCAGTTCGACCGCGTGCGGCCGGCCATCGTTGACCAGCTGGACGACGCGGCCCGGTTGCGGGACGCCATCGACGGTCAAGCGACCGCCATCGGCGTCATGCGCCTTGCGCACCGTGATCGTGTAGACCGTCTCCTGGAATCGATAGTCGAGTTCGAATGAAGTCCACTCCGTCGGCATGCAGGGATTGAGGTGCAGGCGATCCGCTTCGCGCCGAAGTCCGAGCAGCGATTCCAGGATCAGTCGATACATCCAGCCGGCCGAGCCGGTGTACCAGGTCCAGCCGGCGCGACCGGTGTGCGGCGGCATGGCGTAGACGTCAGCCGCGACCACGTAGGGCTCGGAGCGATACGTCGCGACGCCTTGTGGCGTGCGCGTGTGGTTGACCGGGTTGATCAGCGCGAGCAGTTCCCAGGCGCGGCGGCTATCGCCAAGACGGGCGAAGGCCATCGCGGCCCACACCGCTGCGTGCGTGTATTGCCCGCCGTTTTCGCGCACGCCGGGAACGTAGCCGCGGATGTAGCCGGGATTCAGGTTCGACGTGTCGAACGGCGGGTCGAGCAGCTGCACCAGCCCGGCGTCGCGGCGAACCAGCCGTCGGTCCAGCGCGTCCATCGCCGTGCGCGAGCGCTCGCCGTCGCCCGCGCCGGACAGCACCGACCAGCTCTGCGCGATGGAGTCGATCTGGCATTCGGCGTTGGACGCCGTGCCCAGCAGCGTGCCGTCGTCGAACCAGGCGCGGCGATACCAGCCGCCGTCCCAGGCGTGCAGCTCCAGATTGTTGCGCAGGGCGGCCGCTTCTTTTTCGCAGCGCTCGACGAACTCGGGATCGCCGTGGATCGCGGCAAGCCTGGCGAATGACGACAGGACTTCATGGAGAAAGAATCCGAGCCAGACGCTCTCGCCGCGGCCGTGAATGCCGACCAGATTCATGCCGTCGTTCCAGTCGCCCGATCCCATCAGCGGCAGGCCGTGCTCGCCGTAGCGCAGGCCGTGCAGGATCGCGCGCACGCAGTGCTGGTACAGGCTCGCCGTTGCAGCGGAACGACCGGGCTGGTCGTAGTACGACTCCTCCTGGCCGCCCAGCGCGCGGCCCTCGAGGAAGTGCACGTTCTCGTCGAGCACGCCCGTGTCGCCGGTGGTAAGCACGTAGCGGCACGCCGCCAGCGGCAGCCACAGATAGTCGTCCGAGCAGCGTGTGCGCACGCCGCGGCCGGACGGCGGATGCCACCAGTGCTGGACGTCGCCTTCCGAGTACTGGCGTCCGGCGCAGAGCAGCATCTGCTCGCGCAGCAGCCGCGGCTCGGCGTGCACCAGCGCCATCGCGTCCTGCAGCTGGTCGCGGAACCCGAATGCGCCACCGGACTGGTTGAAGCCGCTGCGCGCCCACATCCGGCAGGCCAGCGCCTGGTAAACCAGCCAGCCGTTGGCCAGCACGTCGAGCGCCGGATCGGGCGTGTGCACCTGGACGGCGCCGAGCGTGTGCTTCCAGAAGCGCCGGACTTTTTCGAGCGAGCTGCGTGCCGAGCCCGACTTGCGCAGCCGCTGCGCCAGCTCGCGCGCATGGCCGAGAGTGCGCCCAACGCCGAGACGGAAGATGATCTCGCGCTCCTGGCCGTCCGCCAGGTCAAACGGAACCTGGATTGCCGCGCAGGGATCCAGCCCCGCGCCGACGCGGCTGGAGAGCCGCGACCGTGTCATCGCATCGGGCGTTGCCGGCGCGCTGTTGCGGCCGAGGAACTCGGCGCGGTCGCCGGTCAGCGTGCGCGACAAATCGTCGACGTCGAAGAACGCGACGCGTTCTGCGAACTCGGTGTTGTAGACGTTGCGCGCGAACAGCGCGCCACTCGCCGCATCGATCTCGGTCACCACGTGCATCGCGCACTTCGGGCGCAGGTCGCCGAGCACCCATTCGACGTAGCCGGTCGCCGAAAGCCGCCGCGCGCGGCCCGAGCCGTTGCGCACTTTCAGCACGGAGAATTTCACCGACTCCTCGAGGTCGACATACACCCACAGCTCCGAGCGGATGCCGCCCGTCGTGTGCTCGAACACGCTGTAGCCGAAGCCGTGACGCGTGACGTAGGGCATCGCGCCGCGGCTCGGCAGCGGCGTCGGCGACCAGAAGTGCCCGCTCTCCTCGTCGCGCAGGTACATGGCCTCGCCACCCGCGGCGCCGACCGGGTCGTCGCTCCATGGCGTCAGCCGGAATTCGTGGGCGTTCTCGCTCCAGGTGTAGGCCTGGCCGCTCTCGGAGATCACCGTGCCGAAATGCGGATTGGCGAGCACGTTGACCCAGGGCACCGGCGTCATCCGCGATTGCGCGGTGGCGATGACATACTCGCTGCCGTCGCGGGTGAATCCGCCAAAGTCGTTGCCGAGCACCAGGTCCGGCTGCGCCGCATCGGGCGACGCCGCCGGTTCGGCGCGATGCTCGCGCGTCGTCGCCAGCCGCGTGACGCGCTTGTCCGCAATGGCACGCTGGCTGATCTGCTCGGCCAGGGTGCCACCGCCGTCGGTGATGATGGCGCGCGCGACCGCCTGCAGCAGGATGCGGTCCTCGCCGGAGATCTGCTCGCCGGAGCGCACGAAGACGCCGCCGGGGCGATCGATGACATGCGCCTCGGGGCCGCCCGCGATCAGGCCCATGATCTGGTCCTGCAATCGCTGGCGATAGCTGGCGTGATCCTCGTTCCAGATCACCAGGTCGACGGCGAGGCCCTTGGAGCGCCAGTACGCGTGGCACCGGATCATCTGGCGGACGAGATCGATGTTGGCGATGTCGGCGATCTTCAGCAGCACGATCGGCAGGTCGCCGGAGATTGCGTAACCCCAGAGGCCGGATTGGCCGCGCCGGTTCTGCGTCAGCACGCCAGCGTCCGCGCGCAGCGCGGCGTGGGCGTAGAGGACGGCGCCGGCGAGACGCCGATAGAGGTGCGCGTCGGTCTCGGAGACGTTGATCTGGCGCAGCGCCACGCTGCCGTGGGTCCAGGCCAGGTCGAACACGCGGCTGGCGAGATGACGGTCCTGGTATCTCTCGACCAGCGTCATGCACGCGGCGCGGCTGGGCGCGGCGCCCGAAATCCAATCGAGCGTCGCGGATTGACCGGGCTCGAGCGTCAGCCGGCAACGGATGGCGGCAACCGGGTCGAGCACCGAGCCGGCGCTTCCCGACAAGGCTGCGTTTGCATGCAGAGCGTGAGGCCGGGCCACGCTGTGGCCGCGGCCGATGAAGCGCATGCGATCGGTTTCGTAGGACACCTCGCCGATGTCGGTGCCGTTGGGAGCGAGCAGGTGGAACATCCACGGCGTCGGATCGTGGACCGAGCGCGGGCGGCGCGTGCACAGGATTGCGCGCAGTGTGTCGATGACCTCGGTTTGAACGAACAGGTTGCCGAACGCGGTCTGGATCGCATCCGCGGCCGGCGGCGCGAGCACGACTTCGGCGTAGCTGGTGATCTCGATCGTGCGGCGCACGCGGCCGTGGTTGGTGATGCGCAGACGGCGCAGTTCGATGTCGTCTTCCGGCGAAACGACGATCTCGGTGTACGTCTCATAGTCGTGATCGCGGCGGCGATATTCAGCGCGCCCTTCGGAGAACATCGCTTCGTAGCTGTCGGCGCGCTTGCACGTCGGCTGGTGCGCTGCGGACCAGACTTCGCTGCTGGCGATGTCGCGCAGGTAGATGAACGTCCCCCAGTTGTCGCAGGTGCTGTCCTCGCGCCAGCGCGTGATCGCCAGATCGTTCCAGCGGCTGTAGCCGCCGCCGGCGTTGGTAACCATGACGTGGTAGCGGCCGTTGGACAGCAATTGCACTTCCGGCGCCGGCGTGTGTGAGCCGATCGGCGCCTGCGCCGAGCCTTCGGGACCCTCGAACAACGGTCCGCCTTCGGCATGCGCGGAGATGCCCTTGTTGAACACGGAGGTGTCGGGGATGCGCTCCTGCAGCAGCGGCAGCGTTGCCTGGAACAGCGGCGCGGCCTCGAAGCGGCGCTGCATCGGCCGCCGCAGCAGCAGGTGGGCGAGCGACAGAAGGTTCATGCCCTGGTGATGCGCCATGAATGACTGCACGACGACACGGGTCTGACCGCGCGGCAGGCGCGCGGGCGTGTAGTCAACGGCCTCAAAGAAGCCGAAGCGCCCTTCCAGTCCTTCCTCGCTCAGTCGGCGCAGGTTGGTGCAGGCTGCCGCCGGCGCCACCATCAACGCGAGGACACTCGCATACGGCGCGATGACGAGATTGTCTCCCAGCCCGCGCTGCAGCCCGAGCCCCGGCACGCCGAACGCGCGGTACTGGTAGTTGAATGCAGCATCGACGGTCGCGTAGCCGGACTCCGAGATGCCCCACGGCAATCCGCACTGGTCGCCGTAGGCGATCTGGCGCGCGACTGCGGCCTGGCAGGTCTGATCGAGCAAGGTGCCTTCATAGGCCGGCATCACCAGCAGCGGCATCAGGTACTCGAACATCGAGCCGCTCCACGACAGCAGCACCGGCCTGCCCTCGGCGATCGTCAGCAGGCGGCCGAGAGCGAACCAGCTCTCCTGTGGCAACTGGCCCTGGGCGACGGCGACGAAGATGCACAACCGCGCCTCGGAGGCGAGCAGGTCGTAGAAACTGGCGTCGCGCCGCGAATCGTCGACGTTGTAGCCGATCGCCAGCAGGTGGCGCGTGCGGTCGTAGAGGAACTCGTACTCCATCGTCGCGAATCCGGTGGCCTGCAGGACCAGGCGTTCGCTTTGCGCGAGGCGCTCGAGCGCGTGGTCGCGTCCGTCAACCAGGCTTTCGCGCAAGCCGACCAGCCAGGCGTGTTCGGCCGGCGTCGCGCGTTCCAGCAAGCGCGCATCGATGGCGAGCAGCATCTCGCCGGCGCGCGGCGCCAACTCACGCAGGCTGGGAACGCCGCCGAAATCGGCGAAGCGATCAAGCCCTTCCGGCGCGGCGGGCAGGAACAGCCAGGGTGTCAGCCATCGGAACTCGTCCAGCGCGGCGCGCGCCTGCCGCGCGAATGCCTCGATCCACATGCCGGCGTCGTTGGCAGACGGATCGGCGCTGGCCAGCGCTGCAGCGCTGGCCTCGATCGGTGCGAGCGACTGCACGATGGCCGGCAGCGTCGACGATGGCTGTGCGCAGGCAGCGCTCAGCAAGGCCTGCGCTTCGGCGACGTCCGGCGTTGGCGGAACAAGTTCGGCGAGAATGGCAAACGTATCGAGCAGTCCGTCGAACAGCCGCGTTCCGCCGATGGCCTGTTCCGGCAGCACTTCCAGCGCGGTACGCAGCGTCAGCACATGACCGGCGAGATTGCCGCTGTCGACCGACGACACGTAGCGCGGCGGCAGCGGCTGCAGTGAGCGCGTGTCGTACCAGTTGTAGAAATGTCCCCGATGCCGCGGCAACTGCGCCAGCGTATCGAACGCCGCGGCGGTGCGCTCGATGAAGACGCCGGCGGAGATGAAGCCGAAGTCGCAGGCCGACAGGTTCGCCAGCAACGATAGTCCGACGTTGGTGGGCGACGTGCGATGGGCGATCACCGCAGCGGGCTGTTCCTGGACGTTGTCCGGCGGCAGCCAATGCTCGCCGGCGACGGCGAAGCGGTCGAAGAAGGCCCAGGTCTTGCGCGCGATCCTGCGCAGGAACAGGACCTGCTCCGCGCTCAGGGTTTCTTCGCGGCGTGCCAGCGGCCGGCTGAGCCACCAGGCGATGGCCGGCGCGACCAGCCACAGTCCGAGGATCGGCAACACCGCGGCGAGCGCATCCAGACCCGGCTGCATCACGGCGGCGATTGCAGCAGCCGCGGCGGCGCCGGGTGCAATCCACATCGCGCGATACGACGCGACGACGCCCGCCTCGGCCTGACCGGCATGTCGCGCACCGTTTTCCGAGGCGCGCCAATCCAGCAGCCGGCGCTGCGTGAACAGCGTGCGCCAGGTGGTTCTCACGACGGCGTCGAGGCTGAACAGCGCCTCGAACGGCAGGCAGGCGATCCTCAGTCCGGCCTGGGCAAAGCCTCGTCCGGCGGCGTACACGACGGTGGTGAGGTGCTGCGTGAGGCGCACGTCCTGCGGCCTGCGGAAAATGGCCACCACGGCGATCACGCACGGCGGCATCACGACGGCGCCGATCGCGCACAGCGTCCACAACCAGGGGTGTGGCAAGGCGAACCAGCCGAGCATCAGCAGCAACAGCAATGCCACGGGCGCCAGGCAGCGCCGCAGGTTGTCGAAGATCTTCCAGCGTGACAACGCCGACAACGGGTTCGCCCGGCTGCCACCGTCGGGACCCGGCACGCGCGGCAGCATCCAGCTGGCGATCTGCCAGTCGCCGCGGATCCAGCGGCGCTGCCGGTCGACGTCGGCGAGGTAGCGGCCCGGGTACTGCTCGAACAGGTGCACGTCGCTGAGCAATCCGGAGCGCGCGTAGCAGCCTTCGAGCAAGTCGTGGCTGAGGATGCGGTTTTCCGGTAACTGCCCGCTGAGCGATTGCTCGAAGGCGTCGACGTCGTAGATGCCCTTGCCGATGAACGAGCCTTCGTCGAACACGTCTTGATACACGTCCGACGCCGAGCGCGTGTACGGATCGATGCCAGGTTCGCCGCCGCACAGTCGCGCATAGCGCGAGCGATTCACTCCGGACAGGCTCGCGGCGATGCGCGGCTGCAGGATCCCGTAGCCGGCGGTGACGCGCTGGAGTCCAGGGTCGTAGCACGGACGGTTGAGCGGGTGCGCCATCGTGCCGATCAGCTGGCGCGCGGCGTCGCGCGGCAACAGCGTGTCGGTATCCAGCGTGATGACATATCTGACCGTGGCCAGCGCCTGTACGTCGCCGACGACGAGCGAGAAGCGGTCGTAGCCGCCGCCGCGCAACGCCGCATTCAGGGCGGCGAGCTTGCCGCGCTTGCGCTCGTAGCCCATCCATACGCGGTCGACCGGATTCCAGTGTCGCGGCCGATGCAGCAGGAAGAACAGATCGTCGCCGCCGGCGGCGTATTTGCGGTTCAGCTTCTCGATCCCGTTTCGCGCCTGCAGTAGCAGCGCCTCGTCTTCGGCCTGCGCCGGTTCGAGCGCATCGCGAAAGTCGGTGAGCAAGGCGAAGAACAAGTGGCTATCCCGGTTGCCAAGAAAGCGGACTTCAAGCGCCTCGAGCAGGGCCGCCACGCTCTGTGAACTGTCGAGCAGCGTCGGAATCGCCACCAGCGAGCACACCTCCGCCGGCAGTCCGCGCGAGTAGTCCATGCGCGGCAGGCGTTGCGGCGCCGTCAGTAGCGTGGAAAGCCAGTTCACCAGCAAGGACGCCGGCTGACTCGCCGCCAGCAGCAACAGGCAGCCGAGCAGGACGAAGCGCCAGCCGTCGACGCCATCCAGACGGGCATGCCCCAGCACCAGGCCGGCGAAAACCATCGTGATCAGCGCAATCGATCCGATGTGGAGTGCCAGCGGGGCGCGGCCCAGCCGGCGGCGCGCCCGCTGCAGAAGAGGAATGCGGGCACCCACCGCCTGCTCCAGCAGCGGCAACCCGCGGTCGATGAGGAAGTAGCCGACGTGTGCAGTGCGCGCATCATCGGCATGGACGGCGGCGCTGCGCTGCGCGAGATCGACGGCCGCGCGCGCCACTTCGACCTCGGAGCGGCGGCTGGCTTTGGCGAGCCGGGCGACGACGTGGCGGTAGCGATCGCGCGTCGCGAAATCCATTTCGCCGTACACCCTCGCCGCCAGCAGGGCCTGCTCCACCAGGCTCATGCTCTCGACGAAGCTGTGCCAGTCCATCGCGCCGAGGAAGCGCAGGCTGCCGATGCTGTTGCTGATCGACACCTGGTCCGCCGCCTGCTGCTGGTTTTCCGACGCCACCAGTTGCGCGATGGTGAGGCTCGATTCGGCGAGGCGCTGCTCGATCCAGGTCAGCGGCAAGGCCAGCGCCGGACCGTGCCCCTGCAGGCGGCGCGCGAGCTCGGCGACGAATGCGCTCACCATCGGCGGGATCGATCGGGCCATGTCCGCGATCACCAGGATCAGGCTCTTGGGATCGCTCTCGGCGATCTCGATCATCTGGTTGGCCCAGTCCTGCGCCAGGTGCCGATGGTGGCCCGCCGCGGTGATGCGCGCGGCGACGCGGCGCAGATTTTCGATCAAGGCCAGGCGCAGCATGATCGGAATCGCCCACAGCTCGCCGAGCGTGAGCGGAGTGACGGTCTGGTACGCGGTGACGAAGCGGATGAGGGATTCCGCATCCACGCGTCCATCGCCATGCGAGATCGCCTCCAGGGCGAGGTCGTAGACGCGCGGCAATCCGGCCGACGGCGTTGCGGCGAGCGTCGGCAGCTCGCGGCTATAGCCGATCGGCAGATGCCTTCGCGCCGTGCGGATCTGCTCCTCGATGAGGTAGAAGTTGTCGAGCAACCACTCGCCCGCAGGGGAGATCCGGCCCTTGGTCTCGACCCGCGCCGTCAGCAGGCGGCAGGTTTCGGTGAGGATCTGCTCGTTGTCGGCAAGTCGCCTGAGCAGGCGATCGCGCGAGCCGAAACCGGCGAGGACATGCGCTCCAGCGAGGGCGCGGCCGTGGTGCTGCATCTGGTCGGCGCTGAACAGTTCGGCGCGCAGCGGCGTCTCGCCGACGGCATCGAATTCGCCGCGCCGTTTCCACGCCTCGCTCAACCGCGAGCGTGCGATCCGGATGAACGCCCGCAACCGTCGGTGTCGGCTCATGCAGCCTGCCGCGATCGAGGGAGGTTGATGGTGCTCATTGCGTGACCCATGGCTGGAAGAGGACCTGGGCCAGGCCCGCCGGGGCTCTGTGCATCATCCGCAGCGGCGCGATCGATCTCAGTACGTCAGCACACACATGCGTCGTCTGGGAAAGCTGGGCGCTTTGAGGGCCAAGGAAGCTTAGGGTTTCCCTGCTCGCTTCCTGATATATCTCGTATGTTGCGTCGCAACAAACGACCTGTTTGCCCGCTCTAAGTCCCCCGCGGCTTGGCCCGACGTGTGGGCGCTGCCGTCACCGGATCGTCCGGCCAGGGATGCCGGGGATAGCGGCCTTTCATGTCCTTCTTCACATCGAGATAGCCACGCGTCCAGAACCCCGCCAGGTCCTGAGTGACCGCCACCGGCTTCTGCCCCGGCGACAGCAGGTGCAGCACGACCTTGGTGCGGCCGTCGTTGACCGCCGGCGTGTCGCGGCAACCAAACATCTCCTGCAACTTCACCTCCAGCGCCGGCGCATTGGGCGGCTGGTACGACAGCCGGATACGCGAGCCGGTCGGCACCGTGACGTGCGTGGGGGCAAGCCGCTCGAGTTTCTGCCGCGTGGCGTAATCGAAGCGGGTGTTCAGTATTTCGAGCAGGTCGAGCCGGTCGAAATGAGCGCGCCGCGTGACGCCATCGAGATACGGCACCAGCCATTGATCGAGCGTCGCCAGCAGCGTGGCGTCCGCAACGTCCGGCCAGGTTTCGGTTTCGCGCCAGAGGCGCAAGGACTGCACGCGCGCCTGCCATTGCCGCGCCTCGTCGCTCCACGGCAGCGCGCCCAGCCCCATCTGGCGGATGCCGTCCAGCATCGCCGCGCGCACGGCCTCACCCGACTCGGAGCGTCGATCGCGACGGCCGAGCACGATGGCGCCCAGCCGCGTCTGCTCTTCGGCCACGACCGCTTCCGCCTGCGCGTCCCAGCGCACCACCGTTTCGCTGCGGATGCGCGCGGCGTGGTCGCGCTCGACGTCCGCAAACGCGATCGGCGCGGCCAGCCGGATTTTTCTCGGCGAAGCCGGATCCCAGTGCGCGATGGCGAGCCACTCGCTCGCCGCCAGCGGATCCCTGTCGGACAGGCGCGCTTCGCCGCCGTCCTCGCACAGGTACGCGGTGGTCAAGCCGGCCCGGCGGCGCGCGATGCGCTCCGGAAACGCCCAGGCGATGGCGCGGCCCAGCTCGTTTTCATCGGGACGGCCCTCGCCCTCGACCTCCAGCATCCGCAGCAACTGGCGCACCGA
>JANNLM010000043.1:0-18430 GCA_031396825.1 Gammaproteobacteria bacterium
ACAAATGTTGAACAGCCGGTCTTCGGCCGGCTGCGGGCGCGGATGATACCGCGCTGGAGGCCTACAGACCCCTCATTGCGCTACAGGTTTCACGTCCATGCTGGCGGCCTCGAGCTGCCGGCGCGCGGCGGCGAGGCTGGCGCCGTCGTGGAACGGGCCGGCCAGCACGCGGTAGACCACGTCGTCGCCCTGCTCGAAGCTGCGGATCTCCACCGCCCCGACGTCCAGGCCGGCGGCGTCCTCGCGCACCGCGACCGCGTAGATCGGGTCGTCGGTCGACGCCAGCTCCAGGAACGGCGTCGCCGGCGCCGGCGCGGCGGGCGCGCCGGGGTCCAGCGCCTCGACCTCGACGTCGGCCGAGCCTTCCTTGAGCAGGTCCAGGCGCGCGGCGGCGGCGTACGACAGGTCGATGATGCGGCCGGTGTGGAACGGGCCGCGATCGTTCACGCGCACCACCACGCTGCGGCCGTTGGACTTGCGCGTGACGCGCACATAGCTCGGCAGCGGCAGCGTCTTGTGCGCGGCGGTCATCTGGTACATGTCGTAGGGCTCGCCGCTGGAAGTGCGCCGGCCATGGAACTTGGTGCCGTACCAGGAGGCGCGGCCGCGCTCCTTGTAGCCCTCGGCCGAGCCGAGCACGAAGTAGGTCTCGCCGAACACCTCGTATTGCTTCATGTTGCCGTAGCGGCTGCGCGGCTCCGCTTTCGGCGTCGCATCGGGCACGGCGTGGATGTCCTTCGGCACGCTGGCGAGGTCCGGGTAGGCGTCGTCGTTGGGTGGCCGCGCGGGCTTGCTCGAGCACGCCACGATCAACGCCGCCGCGACCACGGTGCTAGCGGCCCTGCGCACCCTGCAGCTCCTGCGCCAGTTGCGAGACCGCCATCGCGTAATAGGTGCGCGGGTTGTAGGCCATCACCGAGTAGAAATTCGGCAGGCCGAGCCAGTATTCCTTCCGCGCGGGCTCGTACGACAGCGTCAGCTCGACCAGCCCGGCCGGCGTGTCGGCCGGCAACGCGACGCCCGGCGTGACGCCTGCCTTGATGAAATCGGCGACGAGGTGCGTCTGCGCCTTGCCGTTCAGCGGCCAATCCTTGCCCGGCTTGTGGCCGAGCGCGGCCGGCACCATCAACGGCACGCCGCGCTGCCAGCTGCGCGCCGGCGCGTAGTTCACGAAATAGTTGGCGACACTGCCGATGGCGTCGGGCGCGCTCCACAGGTCGCGGCGGCCGTCGCCGTCGAAGTCCACCGCCAGGCGCCGGTAGTTGCTCGGCATGAACTGCGCCGTGCCGACCGCGCCGGCGTACGAGCCGAGCACCTCGGCCGGCTTGAAGCCCTGCTCGCGGCACAGCACGAAGAACTCGACCAGCTCGGAGAAGAAGAAGGGCGTGCGCGTCGGGTGGTCGAAGCCCTGCGTGGTCAGCGCGTCGAGCACGCGGTGCTTGCCGGTGTAGCTGCCGTACTTGGTCTCGACGCCGAGGATCGCGGCGATCACCACCGGCGGCACGCCGTACTGCGCCTCGGCGCGTGACAGCCAGGCGCGATAGTCGGACAGGAAGCGCGCGCCGTTGGCGAGGTTGGCCTCGTGGACGTGGATCTTGCGGTAGTCGGCCCAGGTCGCGGTGCGTTCCTTGGCTTGCTGCTCGGCCTCGATCAGCTTGGGGATCTGCTCGGCCTGCGCCAGCGCCACCGTCACGCCGGCGATCTCGGCCTCGGTGAAGCCGTGGTCGGCGCGCAGTTTCGCGAGCAGCTCGGGAACGCGGGGGTGGGCGGAGTAGTCGGCGGCGGCCGACGAGAGGAACAGCAGTGCAGCCAGTGCGGCGATGCGTCCCTTCATCAATTCGAAATCAGTTTCCGGTGAGTCTGGATCGACATCAGCATGCCAAAGCCCGCGAGCAAGCTTACCACCGACGTGCCGCCGAAACTGATCATCGGCAGCGGCACGCCGACCACGGGCAGCAGCCCCAGCACCATGCCCATGTTGATGAACACGTAGAGGAAGAAGGTCAGCGACAGCGAGCCGGCCACGAGGCGCTGGAAGGTGTCCTGGCCGCGGGCCGCGATCATCAGGCCTCGGCCGACGATGGCGAGGTACAGCGCCAGCAGCAGCACGATGCCGAGCATGCCGAACTCCTCGCCGTACACCGCGAAGATGAAGTCGGTGTGCGACTCGGGCAGGAATTCGAGCCGCGCCTGCGTGCCGTTCATCCAGCCCTTGCCGAACAGCCCGCCCGAGCCGATGGCGATCTTGCTCTGGGTGATGTGGTAGCCGGCGCCGAGCGGGTCGCTCTCCGGGTCGAGGAAGGTCAGCACGCGCTGGCGCTGGTAGTCGTGCAGCGCGTGCCACAGCGGCCAGGCCGCGGCCGCGGCGGCCGCGGCGCCTCCGGCGATCCAGCGCCAGCCCCAGCCGCCGAAGTACAGCGCGAACACGCCGGCGCAGACCACGAGCATGCCGGTGCCGAGGTCGGGCTGCACCACGATCAGCAGGCTCGGCACGGCGATCAGCGCCAGCGTCGCCAGCACCACGAAGAAGCGCGGCGGCAGCGCGCGCGAGTGCAGGAACGCGGCGACGCACAGCGGCATGGCCAGCTTCATCAGCTCGGAGGGCTGGAAGCGCACGCCGAAATCGAGCCAGCGCTGGGCGCCCTTGGAGGTGTCGCCGAGCAGCAGCACCAGCACCAGCAGCAGCACGGTGGCGCCGTACAACCACGGCGCCAGCGCGCGGTAGATCTCCGGCGGCACCTGCGCGCACACCAGCATGACGGCGAAACCGAGCGCGAGGCGCTGCGCCTGGCTGAGGACCATGTCCGCGGAATGCCCCGAGGCGCTGTACAGCACCGACAGGCCGATCGCGGCGAGCAGCAGCAGCATCACCGCCAGCCACAGGTCGAGGTGGGCGCGGGCGAGCCAGGTTTCCCAGCCGACTTCGGGCGCGCCGGGCAGCGCGGTGGTCGGGGTGCTCATGGCGCGTCCTTCGCCTGCGCCGGCTTCGGCGCCGCCGGCGGCAACAGCCAGGCATCCATGACCTGGCGCGCGATCGGCGCGGCGATCCTGCCGCCGCCGCCGCCGGCGTGTTCGACCAGCACGGCCAGCGCGATCTTCGGCGCGTCGGCCGGCGCGAAGGCGATGAACAGCGCGTGGTCGCGCAGGTGCTCGGGCACGTCCTCCTGCTTGGGCGCGACGGCCTCGTCCTGCGCCAGCGCCGCGACCTGCACCGTGCCGGTCTTGGCGGCGATGCGGTAGGGCGCGTCGTGCATCGAGCCGTACGCCGTGCCGCCCGGCTCGTGCGCCACGCGCTCCATCGCGCGCACCACCCAGGCCCAGTCGGCCGCGTCGCGCAGCACCACCGGTGCCAGCGGCTCCGGCGCGACCCGGGTCACCGCGCCGGTGGCCGGATCCTGCGTGGCGTGGATCATGTGCGGCTTGAAGCCGCGCCCGCGCATCGCCATCAGCGCGGTGATGTGCGCCAGCTGCAGCGGCGTCATGGTCATGTAGCCCTGGCCGATGCCGATGTTCAGCGTCTCGCCCGGATACCAGGCCTCGCGCCGCGCGCGCTTCTTCCACTCGCGCGACGGCAGCAGGCCGGCCTTCTCGCCGGGCAGGTCGAGGCCGGTCGGCGTGCCGAGGCCGAAGTGCGAGAGGAAGGTGTGGATGCGGTCGATGCCGAGCGTCAGCGCCAGCTGGTAGAAGTACACGTCGCACGAGCGCGCGACGCCGTCCTCCATGTCCATCCAGCCGTGGCCTTTGCGCTCCCAGCAGCGGTACTTGCGCGCCGAGCCGGCCAGGGTGAACTCGCCGCTGCAGAACTCCTTCTCGGCCGGGTTCTTGGCGTTGCCCTCGAGCGCGGCCAGCGCCATGAACGGCTTGATGGTCGAGCCGGGCGAGTAGGTGCCCTGCAACGCGCGGTTGAACAGCGGGTGCGTCGGGTCGTCGTTCAGCACCTTGTAGGTCGTCGCGTCGATGCCTTCGACGAACAGGTGCGGATCGAAGCCGGGCTTGGACAGCAGCGCGAGCACCTCGCCGGTGCCCGGCTCGATGGCGACCAGCGCGCCGTTGCGCGGGCCGAAGGCCTTCTCCGCGGCCGCCTGCAGGCGCGCGTCGAGCGACAGCAGCAGGTTGGTGCCGGGCGCGCCGCGCTGCGACAGCTCCGGCAACTCGCGCAGCGGCCGGCCGCCCGCGCTCGACTCGACCATCTTGGTGGAGAGCGTGCCGTGCAGCAGGGGCTCGTGCCACTTCTCGATGCCGGTCTGGCCGAGATACTGCGTGCCGCGGTAGGCCTTCTCGTCCACCGCCTTGAGGTCGTCCTCGGTGATGCCGCCGATGTAGCCGATCACGTGCGAGGCGCTCTGGCCGAGCGGATAGTTGCGCGTCAGGCCGGCGTTGATGTCGACCCCGTGAAACTCGTAGCGGTTGAGCTGGAAGCGCGCGACTTCCTCCATCGACAGGTTGGTGCGCAGCGCCACGCCCTGGTACTTCGGCGTTTTCCTCAGGCGCTCGCGGAAACGCGCCAGGTCGGAGTCGGTCAGGTTGACCAGCTGGCCGGCGCGCGCCAGCGAGGACTCGAGGTCCGCCACTTCCTCGCGCACGATCTCGAGGCGGAAGCCGGTCACGTTCTGCGCCAGCAGCGCGCCGTTGCGGTCGTAGATCAGGCCGCGCACCGGCGGGATCACCGTCAGCCGCATGCGGTTCTCGTCGGAGCGCGTGCTGTAGTAGTCGTGCTGCAGCACCTGCAGTTGCAGCAGGCGGCCGGTCAGCAGCAGCGCCAGCGTCGCGCACACCACCATGCCGAACGTCACGCGCGCGACGAAGGTCTGCCGCTCGATGTGCAGGTTCTTGAGCGCGGCGTAGCGGGCCATGGCGATCGGGCTACAGCGCCAGCGGGTCGTGCTGCGCGCGCCGGGTCAGCGCATTCAACAGCGCGAATGCGGGCGGCCAGCACAGGCCGGTGGTCAGCACCGGCAGCCACTGCAGCCAGGGGTCGGCGTGGTGGCCGGTCGCGCCGTCCACCCAGAACATGATCAGGCTGTACAGCAGCCACATGCCGCTCAGCGCCAGCGCTTCCTGCCAGATCGGGTAGAGCGACAGGATGCCGCGCACCTGCAGCGTCACGAACACCATCACGGTCAGCCCGAGCGCGTGCTGGCCGAGCACGCTGCCGAGCAGCACGTCGAGCAGCAGGCCGACGATCCACGCCGTGAACAGGCCGGTCGGCTGCGGCACCACCATCACCCAGTACACCAGCACCAGCGGCACGAACAGCGGCCGCACCAGCGCCAGCGCGTAGGGCAACTCGACCAGCTGCAGCACCAGCGCCACGGCCAGCGTGGCGATGATCAGCAGGCGCGGCGCGCGGTCGGTCATGGCACGCCTTCCGGCGTCGGTTCGGCGACCGGCGGCTGCTCCACCGGGAAGCTCTCGCTCCACACCAGCAGCGCCTGGCGCCCGTGGTTGAGGCGCGCGGCCGGCGTGGCGAGCGCTTCCATGAAGTGCTCGCCGGCGTCGTGCTTGAGCTCGGTGATCTGGCCGACCGGGTAGCCGGCCGGGAAGCGCCCGCCGAGCGCGCTCGACACCAGCAGGTCGCCGACCTTCACGTCGGCGGTGCCGGGCAGGTAGGGCAGCGACAGCGACTGGCCGTCGCCGCGTCCGAGCGCGATGGTCTGCAGCCCGGTGCGGTTGATCTCGACCGGGATGCCGTGGTTCGGGTCGGTCAGCAGCAGCGCCACCGACGCCGCCGGCGTCACGCTGATGACCTGGCCGAGCACGCCTTGCGCGTCGACCAGCGCCTGGCCCTTGTAGACGCCTTCGCGCGCGCCCTTGTTCAGCACGATCTGCTGGCGGTACGGGTCCTGCGAGACGCTGAGGATCCCGGCGATCAGCACCTTCTCCTCGAGCTGGCCCGAGCTGGCCAGCAACTCGCGCAGGCGGGCGTTCTCCATCTCGAGCGCGGCGACCTTCTGCACCTCGACTTCCAGCTTGAGCTGGTTGTCGCGCAGGATCGCGTTCTCCTCGACCAGCGACTCGCGCGTCTGCAGGTGCTCGGCGGTGCCGGACAGCGCCGACGGCAGGCCGGCGACCCACAGCACCGGCTTGAGCAGCCAGGTCAGGCCGTCGCGCACCGGGGTGAGGGCCTGCGAGCGGGTATCGGCGAGGATCGCGCCGAGCGCGAGCAGGCACAGCACCAGCGCCTTGAGGCCGAGGCCGGGGCCCCGCGGGAACAGCGGGCGACGCGCGGAAGCGGTGAGGGTGCTCACCTGCCTATTCTCCCTCTACCCGCATGCCGATGACCGCCCCCTGCCGCTGGCCGCTACTCCACGCTGAGAAATTCTCCGTGCTGATCCAGCATGTCCAGCATCATGCCGCCCCCCCGGGCGACGCAGGTCAGCGGGTCGTCGGCGATGACGACCGGCAGCCCGGTTTCTTCTGAGATGAGCTTGTCGATGTCGCGCAGCAGCGCGCCGCCGCCGGTCAGCACGATGCCGCGCTCGGCCACGTCGGAGCCGAGCTCCGGCGGCGTGCGCTCCAGCGCCTTCTTGACCGCCGAGACGATGCCGGCCAGCGGCTCCTGCAGCGCGTCGAGGATTTCGTTGCTGTTCATGGTGAAGGTGCGCGGCACGCCGGCGGCCAGGTGACGGCCGACCACGTCGATCTCCTGCACCTCGTGGCCCGGGAACGCCGTGCCGATCTCGATCTTGATCTTTTCGGCGGTGGCCTCGCCGATCAGCATGTTGTACTGGCGGCGCACGTAGTTGACGATGGCGTCGTCGAACTTGTCGCCCGCGATGCGCGCGCTCTCGGCGTAGACGATGCCGTTGAGCGAGATCACCGCGACTTCCGAGGTGCCGCCGCCGATGTCGAGCACCATCGAGCCGCGCGCCTCGCCGATCGGGATGCCGGCGCCGAGCGCGGCCGCGATCGGCTCCTCGATCACGTACACCTTGCGCGCGCCGGCGTTCTCGACCGACTCGCGGATGGCGCGGCGCTCGACCTGGGTCGAGCCGTACGGCACGCACACGACCACGCGCGTGACGCGCGGCATCATGCGGCCCTTCTGCACCTTGCGGATGAAGTGCTGCAGCATCTTCTCGGTGACGGTGAAATCGGCGATGACGCCGTCGCGCAGCGGGCGGATGGTGGTGATGTTGCCCGGCGTGCGGCCGAGCATGCGCTTGGCGTCGATGCCGACCGCTTCGATTTTCTTGCTGCCGCGCACGTCGGAGCGGATCGCGACGACGCTCGGTTCGTTGAGCACGATGCCTTCGTCGCGGACATATATGAGAGTGTTGGCGGTGCCGAGATCGATCGAAAGATCGTTGATGAACATCCTGCGAACAGCGTCGAGCATTACGTTTTGCCTGGTGACTGTAGGAGCGCCTCTCCGGCGCGACTCTTCAAGTCCTTGAGCGGGCTTGAAAAAGTTGGTGCAATGTAGCCGTGCATCGCAGCAATTGGCAAGCGATTTGTGGGTCGAAATGAGGCTTTTTTGGGCCTTTTTTGGCAGAATTGCCGCCCTTCCGAAGGAACCTCCATGGCCCTGACCGCCGACCAGATCAAGCAGGTCGCGCACCTTGCGCGGCTGGAGCTCAAGCCCGAGCAGGGCGAGAAGTACGCCCGCGAGTTGTCGAACATCCTCGAAATGGTCGGTCAGCTGGCCCGGGCCGATACCGCCGGCACCGAGCCGATGGCGCACCCGCTGGACATGAGCCAGCGGCTGCGGGCGGATGTTGTTACAGAGTCCAACCACCGCGAAGAGTTCCAGGCCCACGCGCCCAGCGTGAAGCACGGCCTCTATATCGTCCCGAAGGTCATCGAGTGAGCCTGCACACCCAGTCCATCCGCGCCCTGGCCGCCGGCCTGCGGGCGAAGCAGTTCTCCTCGCGCGAGCTGACGGCGCACTTCCTCGAGCGCATCGAGGCCCACGACGGCAAGCTCAACAGCTTCGTCACGGTCTGCGCCGACGCCGCCCTCAAGGAAGCCGATGCCGCCGACGCCCGCCTGGCCCGGGGCGAGGCCGGGGCGCTGCTCGGCATCCCGCTGGCGCAGAAGGATATTTTCTGCACGCAGGGGGTCCGCACCGCCTGCGGCAGCCGCATGCTCGACACGTTCGTCGCGCCCTACGACGCCACCATCGTCAGCCGCCTGAAGCAGGCCGGCACGGTGATGCTGGGCAAGACCAACATGGACGAGTTCGCCATGGGCTCGTCCAACGAGACCAGCTGGTACGGCCCGGTGAAGAACCCCTGGGACGTGACGCGCGTGCCGGGCGGCAGCTCCGGCGGCTCGGTGGCCGCGGTCGCGGCGGGGCTGGCGCCGTTCGCCACCGCCACCGACACCGGCGGCTCGATCCGCCAGCCCGCCTCGCTGACCAACCTGACCGGTTTAAAGCCGACCTACGGGCGCGTTTCGCGTTACGGGATGATCGCGTTCGCCTCGTCGCTGGACCAGGCCGGCGTGGTCGCGCGCACCGCCGAGGACTGCGCGCACGTGCTCGGCGCCATGGCCGGATTCGACCCGCTGGACTCCACCTCGGTCGACCAGCCGGTGCCCGACTACGTCGCGGCGCTGGCCCGGCCGATCCAGGGATTGCGTATTGGCCTTCCCAAAGAGTATTTCGCCGAGGGGCTCGAGGCCGGCACGCGCGAGTGCGTGATGGCGGCGGTGAAGAAGTTCCAGGAGCTCGGCGCGACGATCCACGACATCTCGCTGCCGAACTCGCCGCTGTCGGTGCCGACCTACTACGTGGTCGCGCCGGCGGAGGCCTCCAGCAACCTGGCGCGCTTCGACGGCGTGCGCTACGGCCATCGCGCCGAGGGCGTGAAGACGCTCGAGGAGCTGTACAAGCGCTCGCGCGGCGAGGGCTTCGGCGCCGAGGTGCAGCGGCGCATCATGATCGGCACGTACGTGCTCTCGCACGGCTACTACGACGCCTACTACCTGAAGGCGCAGAAAGTGCGCCGCCTGATCTGCGACGACTTCAAGCGCGCGTTCGAGAGCGTGGACCTGGTGCTGGGCCCGACCGCGCAGGCGCCGGCGTTCAAGCTCGGCGACAAGACCAGCGACCCGGTCGCGATGTACCTCAACGACATCTACACCATCGCCGCCAACCTGGCCGGCATCCCGGCCATGAGCGTGCCGGGCGGTTTCGTCGGCGGCCTGCCGGTCGGCGTGCAGTTGATGGGCAACTATTTCGACGAGGCGCGCCTGCTCAACGTCGCGCACCAGTACCAGCTCGCCACGGGCTGGCACGCGCAGGCGCCGAAGGGGTTCGAATGAGCGCGTCCCGGATGACGGCCGCGGTTGCGGCCGCGCTGTGCGCCGGCGCCGTGTTCGCGGCCGAACTGCCGCCGCCCGCGGCCGCGGCGCCCGTGCCGGACGGCGCGGCGGTTGCCGCGCACCACGTGTCGCCGCAATACCCAAAGAAGGCGCTGAAGCAGAAGGTCGATGGCTGCGTCGCGCTGTCGTTCCTGCTCGACGCTGAGGGGCGCGCGAGCGATTTCCAGGTCGTGGAGTCGCTGCCGCAGGGCGTGTTCGACGCCGCCACGCTCAAGGTCATGGACCAGTGGCGCTTCCAGCCTCCGCGCCGCGCGGGCCGCTACGCGCAGCTCGTGCAATTCCGTCTCGGCAGCCGCGCGCCGGTCAACGTCTGCGCGCCGCTGCCGAGTTTCGCCGCGCTGAACCCGGACGCGCCGCCGTTGGCGCGCGAGATCAGGATCCTTCAGCGCGTCATGCCCGACTTCCGCGCCATGGGCGAGGCCGCCGACGGCGGTTGCGTGACCGTGCGCTTCCAGGTGAGGCACGACGGCTTCGTCGGGGACGTGCAGGTGCTCGACGCGCGACCGAAGTCGCTGGCCGAGCCGGCGGTCGCGGCGATGAAGCAGTGGGTTTTTTCCAGCTTCCCGCCGCCGGACCTGTACGCAACGCAGACCTTCAATTACACGCCCGAGCAGGTGCGGATGCCGGACAACGTGCTGCGCGCGTCTTACGCCACACTCAGCGAGGACGGCGCGCTCGGCAGCGCCGGCTGCGGCGCGCCGGTGAAAAAGCCATGAACAGCACCTGGGAAGCCGTCATCGGGCTGGAGATCCACTGCCAGCTGCTGACGCAATCGAAGATCTTCTCCGGCGCGGCCACCGCCTACGGCGCCGAGCCGAACACGCAGGCCGACGCGGTGACCCTGGGCCTGCCCGGCGTGCTGCCGGTGCTGAACCAGGATGCGGTGAAGATGGCGGTGAAGTTCGGCCTGGCCATCGGCGCTCACATCGCGCCGCGCTGCGTGTTCGCGCGCAAGCACTATTTCTATCCGGACCTGCCGAAGGGCTACCAGATCTCGCAGTACGAGCTGCCGATCGTGAGCAAGGGCACGGTCACCATCGCGGTGGACGGCGGCACCAGGACCATCGGCGTCACGCGCGCGCACCTCGAGGAGGACGCGGGCAAGTCGCTGCACGAGGGCTTCGCCGGCTCCACGGGTATCGACCTGAATCGCGCGGGGACCCCGCTGATCGAGATCGTCTCCGAGCCCGAGCTGCGCAGCGCCGCCGAGGCGGTCGCCTACATGAAGCAGCTGCACCAGCTGGTGGTCTACCTCGGCATCTGCGACGGCAACCTGCAGGAAGGCAGCTTCCGCTGCGACGCCAACGTTTCGGTGCGCAAGGTGGGCAGCACGACGTTCGGGACGCGCACCGAAACCAAGAACATCAACTCGTTCCGCTACGTCGAGAAGGCGATCGAGTTCGAGATCGGCCGCCAGATCGAGGTGCTCGAGTCCGGCGGCAAGATCGTGCAGGAGACGCGGCTGTTCAACCCGGACACGGGCGAGACGCGCACCATGCGCGTGAAGGAAGAGGCGATGGACTATCGCTACTTCCCGGACCCGGACCTGCTGCCGGTGGTGTGCGGCACCGAGTTCATCGCGCAGATGCGCGCCGCGCTGCCCGAGCTGCCCGAGGCCAGGCGCGAGCGCTTCCAGAAGCAGTACGGCCTGGCGGCGTACGACGCCACCGTGCTCACCGGCGAGCGCGCGCTGGCCGACTACTACGAGGCGGTGGTCAGGCAATCCGGCGCCGAGCCGAAACTCTGCGCCAACTGGACCTCGACCGACTTGCTCGGCGCCCTCAACAAGCTCGGCAAGGACATCGCGTCGTCGCCGGTGCCGGCGAGCGCGCTGGCGGGCCTGCTCAAGCGCATCGCGGACGACACCATCTCCGGCAAGATCGCCAAGGAAGTGTTCGAGGCGATGGTGGCGGGCGAGGGCACGGCGGACGCCATCATCGAGAAGAAGGGCCTGAAGCAGATCACCGACACCGGCGCGATCGAGAAAGCCATCGACGAGGTCCTGGCCAAGAACCCGGGCCAGCTGGCCCAGTACCGCGCCGGCAAGGAAGCGCTGTTCGGTTTCTTCGTCGGCCAGACCATGAAGGCCACCGGTGGCAAGGCCAATCCGGCCGAGCTGAACCGGCTGCTCAAGGAAAAACTCAAGGGGTAGGGCGCGCCATGTCCGACTCGCTCACGCCCTTCCTGTTCGAGCACCGCAACGTGCGCGGGGCGTGGGTGGAGATCGAGACCGGCGTCGCCGACATGCTCGGCCACCGCAACTACTCACCCGACGTGCGGCGCCTGGTCGGCGAATCCTGCATCGCCATCACGCTGCTGGCGGCGCAGACCGCGTTCAAGGGCCGCCTGTCGCTGCAGTTCCAGCACGGCAAGGGACCGCTGAAGCTGCTGGTGGCGCAGTCCGATCCCGGCCTCAACATCCGCGGCATGGCCAAGGCCGACGCCGAAGCCGCCGGCACCCTCGACCGCCTCATGAACGGAGGCGTGCTCGGGCTCGTGGTCGAGGCGGCGCGCGGCGGGCAGAACTACCAGGCGCTGGTCGAGGCCAAGGGCGAGACGCTGGCGATGGCGCTCGAGCGTTACTTCACGCAGTCCGAGCAGCTCGCCACGCGGCTGTGCTTCGCCGGCGACGCCGATCGCCTGCGCGGCGTGCTGATCCAGCGCCTGCCCGCGCGCGACGCCGACGACGACGCTGCCCACTGGCAGCACCTGCAGATGCTGTTCGCGACGCTGTCGCCGGCGGAGCTGGCTGGCACGCCCACCGCCGACCTGATGCTGAAGGTGTTTCCGGGCGAGGACATCCGCGTGTTCCGGCCCAGGCCGGTGACGCTGGTGTGCCGCTGCAGCCACGCCAGCATCTCGACCATGCTGGTGTCGCTGGGCCGCAAGGAGCTCGAGGGCCTGGTGCGCGAGCGGGGCGAGGTCGAGGTGACCTGCGAGTTCTGCGGCAAGTCGTACCGCTACAGCGTGGTCGAGATGCAGAAACTGTTCGAAGCCACCGAGGCCAAGGCGGCAGATGCGTCGCTCAAGCATTGATGCATCCGCCCGCGCGTCGCGCGCGTAACTGAGACGTCCATGAGCCCCCTCGAGGTCTTCCTGACCACCCTCGTCATTGCGGTCGCCGCCAAGACCGGCGCCTGGCTGCTGCAGCTGCGCACGCGCAATGCCGGGCTGGTCGACCCGATCTGGGCCTTCACGCTCGGCTTCATCGCCGTGGTCTACGCCGCAGCCGGCAGCGCGCCGGACGCCACGCGCCTGGCCGTCGGCCTGATGGGCGCCGCCTGGGGGCTGCGGCTCGGTGCGCACCTGTGGCGGCGCAACGCCGGCAAGCCCGAGGACTTCCGCTACGCGCAGTACCGCGCGCAGTGGGGCGCGCAGGCCGACCGCAACCTGTTCTGGTTCTTCCAGTTCCAGAACGTGTTCACGCTGATGCTCTCGGCCAGCGCCTTCATGCCGGCGGTGTTCCGCGAGGGCAATCCGCCGGTGGCGAACTTCGCGCTCGCGGCGCTGCTGCTGGCGGTGGCCGTGGCCGGCGAGGGCATCGCCGACCGCCAGATGGAGCGCTTCCGCGCCGACCCTGCCAACAAGGGCCGCGTATGCCGCGACGGGCTGTGGCGCTATTCGCGTCACCCCAACTATTTCTTCGAGTGCGTGCACTGGCTGGCCTACGTGCCGCTGGCAGCCGGGGCGCCGTGGGGCTGGGCCGCGCTCGCGGCGCCGCTGGTCATGGCCACGCTGCTCACGAAATTGTCCGGTGTGCCGCTGCTCGAGGAGGACCTCGTCAAGCGCAAGCCGGAGTACGCGGACTACATCCGCACCACCAACGCCCTGATTCCCTGGCCCCCCAAAGCATGAGCGTCATCGACTGGTGCGAGCGCGGCCTCGTGCCGGACCGGCTCGCGAGATTCGGCATGCGCCGGCTGGTGGCGCAGCGCCTGGCCGAGGAATCGCGCGGCGATCCGGCGGCGCGCCACGCGCAGTTCGTGCGCGAGCTACGCGCCAGCCCGATCGCGATCAACACCGGCGACGCCAACACCCAGCACTACGAAGTGCCGGCGGAGTTCTTCCGGCTGCACCTGGGGCCGCGGCTGAAGTACTCCTGCTGCCTGTACACAGAGCAGGCCCGCACGCTGGCGCAGGCCGAGGAAGCCATGCTCGAGCTGTGCGCGCAGCGCGCCGGCGTGGCCGACGGCCAGCGCATCCTCGACCTGGGCTGCGGCTGGGGCTCGTTGTCGCTGTGGCTGGCCGGGCGGTATCCGGGGGCGCAGATCGTCGGGCTGTCCAATTCGAAGGGCCAGCGCGAGTTCATCACCGCGCGCGCGGCCGAGCGCGGGTTGCGCAACCTGACGATCCTGACCGGCAACGTGGCCGAGTTCGATTTCCCCAAGGCCGGCCTGAGCGCGGAATTCGACCGCGTGTTGTCGATCGAAATGTTCGAGCACATGCGCAACTACGAGGCGCTGCTGGCCAAGGTCGCCAGCTGGCTGAAGCCGGGCGGGGAGCTGTTCGTGCACGTGTTCGCCCATCGCGAGCTGGCCTATCCGTTCGAGGTGCGCGACGGCAGCGACTGGATGAGCCAGTACTTCTTCACCGGCGGGCTCATGCCCTCGGCGCGCCTGCTCGGCGAGTTCCAGGAGTCGCTGCGGCTCGCGCAGCAGTGGTGGGTCGACGGCACGCACTACGAGCGCACCGCCAACGACTGGCTCGCCGGCATGGACGCGCAGCGCGACGAGATCATGGCGGTGTTCCGCGCCGGCTACGGCCCGGCGCAGGCGGCCGTGTGGTTCCAGCGCTGGCGCATGTTCTACATGGCCGTCGCCGAACTGTTCGGCTACCGGCAGGGAGCCGAGTGGGGCGTCGCGCATTACCGGTTTGCGCGGCCCTGAGCGCGCGCGGCCGGTTTATCATTCGCCCATGCGATTTTTTGCCCTGACGGTCGCCGCCGCCGTGATCCTGTCCGCGCCCGCCCGGGCGCAGGACGGCACGCACACGTTCAACGGCTACGCCTACGATCTCGAGAGCGGCAAGTTCCTCTACACCGAGATCCACCGGCAGGCCATCGCCGGCGGGCGCTGGCTCGGCGGCACCATCGACTACTACGCGCCCGACGGCAGCCGCATCGGGCACAAGACGCTCGACTTCTCGCAGGATCCCTACGTGCCGCTCTACCAGCTCGACCTGGTCACGGGCGGCGGCTACATGGAAGGCATCAAGGCCCTCACGGCCGACCGCATCGAGATGCAGAAGAAGGGCTACGGCAGCGCCAAGGTCCGCACCGCGACGGTGAAGCGCAAGGGCGCCATGGTCGCCGACTCGGGCTTCCACAGTTTCCTGCGCGACCGCTTTGCCGAGCTGGTCGCCGGCAAGACCGTCGAGTTCACCTTCGCGGTGTCGGGCGAGCTCGACAGCTACAAGTTCCGCGCCCGCCGCGTCGGGGACGGCACGTTCGAGGACAAGCCCGCGGTGCACCTGAAAGTCGAGTCCGCCACGCTGCTGAGATTCGTGGCGCCCCACCTCGAGGTGCTGTACGACCCTGAGCAGCGCAAGCTGCTCGAGTATCGCGGCATCTCCAACCTGCACGACCCGCGCACCTTCGAGCCGTACGACGTGCGCATCATCTATCCCTCGAAACGGCCGGCCGACGCGCCGCCGCTACCGGAAGGCCCCTGACATGAAGCATTGGTTGCTCCCCTTGATGTTCGCCGCATCCGCCGCGCAGGCCGCCGCGCCCGCGACCGGCGGCGACCCGTTCACCGAGGCGCTGGCGCAGGCGCGCGAGCGGCGCGTGCCGGTGCTGGTCGATTACACCGCGCCGTGGTGCTACTCCTGCTACTACATGGCCAGGAACGTGCTGACCGGGCCGGAGTGGGAGCGCGCGCACCGCGAGGCCGTGGTGATCGAGCTCGACGCCGACTCGCCGATCGGCGCCAAGTGGATGGCCGCCTGGAGCGTCAAGGCGATGCCGACCTACCTGCTGTTCAACGCCGACGGCGCCGAGCTCGGGCGCATCCTCGGCGAGCAGACGCGCGGCGACTTCTACGCGTGGCTGTTCTCGACCATCGGGCGCGACTCGCTCGATGCGGTCAAGGCCAGGGTTGCGGACCGCTCGAAGGCTTCCGTCACGGCGGGCCGTGAAGTGTTGCGTGCGTACCACGCGCGCTACGACGCCCAGGGCGGGCTCGACTGGCTGCAGCAGCGGCCGGAGCCGGTGCGCGGCGCGCTGGCGAAGGACCCGCAGGGTGCGGCGTGGATCGCGCGGCTGGAGCTGATGCGCGCCGCCAGCGCCAAGGACGCCGCGGCCTGCGCCGGCGTCGCGCCGAAAGTGTTCGCCGCCGACCTCGGCTGCGAGCGGCCGTACGAGCTGGGCCGCGTGATGGCCTGCGTCGAGACGTTGCCGGAGAACGAGCGCCGCGCGCTGCTGCGCCCGCAGGCCAAGCCGATGGGCTGGCTGCTCGACAAGCGCGTCCTTAACAAGGAGCGCTGCGCCGACGAGCGCAGCGTCGTGCTCGGCGTCGCCGACCTGCAGCAGGAGCTGGGTGACGCAGCGGCCGAGAAGAAGGCGCTCGACCGCTCGATCGAGGACCTGAAGCAGCGCCTCGACGGCGACCTCCGGAAGGACCGCAGCATGTCCGACAACCTGCGCGTCTACCTCGACCGCGCGGGGCGCGTCGCCGAGCTCGACCAGATGCTGCCGCGGCTGATCGAGGCGTACCCGGACGACTACATCTACGCGTACCGCCACGCGCGCAGCCTGGCCTCGCGCGGCAAGCACACCGAGGCGGTGCCGCTGTACGAGCAGGCCGCCGCCAGGACCTACGGCGTCAACAAGCTGCGCATCGCCGAACTGCGCGCCAAGTCGCTGCAGGCGCTCGGCCGCCACCAGGAGGCCCGCGAGGTGCTGGCCGAAGCGCTGCAGGCCAACGGCCCGTGGTTCCCCGAGGATGCCGCCAAGCTGAAGGCGCTGCTGGCCACGCTGCCCGCGGCATGACGACGCAGGCCGACACCACGGCCCGGCTGCTGATCACCTGCCCGGACCGGCCGGGCATCGTCGCCGCGGTCTCGGCGTTCCTGTTCCAGCACGGCGCCAACATCACCGAGCTGGACCAGCACTCGTCCGATCCCGAGGGCGGCCGGTTCTTCATGCGCCTGGAGTTCCAGACGCCGCGGGTGGACCTCTCCCGCGCGGCGCTGCACGAGGCGTTCGGCGCGGCGGTCGGCAAGCGTTTCGGCATGGAGTGGCACATCACCTACGCCAGCGAGCTGCCGCGCGTGGCGATCCTGGTGTCCAAGCACGACCACTGCCTGCTCGAGCTGCTGTGGCGCTGGGCGCGGCAGGAACTGCCGATGCGCGTGCCGCTGGTGATCTCCAACCACGCCGACCTGCGGCCCGCGGTGGAGGGCTTCGGCGCGCGCTTCGAGCACGTCGCCAACACGGCCGACACCCAGGGCGCCGCCGAGACGCGCATGCTTGAGCTGCTGGAAGGGCAGGCCGACGCGCTGGTGTTGGCGCGCTACATGCGCGTGCTCTCGCCGGCGTTCGTCGCGCGCTGGCCCAACCGCATCATCAACATCCACCACTCGTTCCTGCCGGCCTTCGCCGGCGCTGATCCGTATCGCCAGGCCCACCAGCACGGCGTCAAGCTGATCGGCGCCACCGCGCATTACGTGACGGCCGCGCTCGACCAGGGGCCGATCATCGAGCAGGACACGGCGCGGGTGTCGCACCGCCACTCGCCGGAGGACCTGAAGCGCCTCGGGCGCGACCTCGAGCGCCAGGCGCTGGCGCGCGCGGTCCGCTGGCACGTCGAGGATCGCCTGATCGTCGACGGCAACAAGACGGTCGTGTTCGCCTGATCCCTGCGAACTACTGGTAGCCGGGCGCGCCGCGGTCCTCGGGCCGGTGCGGAAACCGCAGGATGTGCGCCACCTCGAAGCCGTTCACGCGGGCGACGTTCAGCATGGCCCGGTACACCTCGTCGCCGAGCTGCGGCTCGCGCGCGAAGAACCAGATGTACTGGCGGTTCCGCAGGCCGACGACGGTATAGCGGTAATCGGGGTCCAGGAAGATCACCCCGAAGTCCTCCCACAGCGGTTGCAGGAAGGTGATGCGGCCCTCGGCCTGCGTCATCGGATTGGTGATCTCGATGTAGCCGTCCTTGGAGAACGGCGGCTCGTCGAATTCCTCGAGCGCGGTGTACTTGTCGTCGACCAACCCGTCGGGCCGGCGGGAATATTCGACGTACGGCGCGACGTTGCCCTGTTCGGCGAAGTTGGGGATGTTGGCCATGAGGTACCAGCGGCCCATGTAGCGATCCAGGTCGAGCCAGCCGACGGTCTGGAGCGGCTCCTCGTCCTCGCCGAACTCGGCCAGCGGCGTGGCGCAGGCCGCGAGCGCCAACAGCGCGGTCAGCAGCAGGGTCCTCACGGTTCGTGCCCCCACGGTGCCGGCGGCGCCGCGACCGGCTGCGTGAGGTCGAACTCGACGCGAAAGCGCCGCTCGGTGCCCTCGCGCCGCAGCGCGTAGGCGAAGCGCTCGCCGGGGAGCACTTCCATCGTCCAGATGTTGGTGCGGGCCGCGGGAATCAATGAGGCGGTGTGCTCGTCGGCGTAAAACTCCTGCTGCTGCGCCGAGCCGGCTGCGCGCGTGTCGCCGCCGTACTGCGTCACGGCGTCGGCGGCGCCGTCCTCGTGGCGATGGTCGTGCTTGAGCCGCAGGCCGCCGTCGGTGCGGGTCAGCACCCAGGTGCGGGAGCGGTCGCTGCCGGCGTGGAACGGGATGCGGATCTCGCCGTCGCGGCACTCGCGCACGTGCATGACCAGCTGCGCGTCGCGAAAGGCTTGGTCCGAGGCCGCGGTGCCTTCGACGACCTGGCCCTGAAACGCCTGGCCGCAGAGCGCAGAGAGGTTTGACCAGAACGCGTCCGCCGGCGACGCCGCGGGACGCGGCGCGGTCCCGAGACAGCCCGCGGCCAGCGCCGCGAGCAGGAGCGGGACGGCGCTGCGCAGCGGCAACTTACTCCCAGACCACCTTGTTCTTGGTGCCGTCATGCGCCGCCAGGATGTTGTGGTATTTCTTTTCGACTTCGTTGCGCTTGACCTTCAT
>JANNLM010000060.1:0-1576 GCA_031396825.1 Gammaproteobacteria bacterium
GTGAGGCCGCGCTTGGCGGACTCGTCGGTGTCCTTCTTCACCGCTTCGCGCTCGATCTTGAGCTGGATCAGGCGGCGATGCAGGCGGTCGAGCGACTCGGGCCGGCTCTCGATCTCGATGCGGATGCGGCTGGCAGCCTCGTCCATCAGGTCGATGGCCTTGTCGGGCAGCTGGCGGTTGCTGATGTAACGGTGCGAGAGCTTCGCCGCCGCGATCAGCGCCTCGTCGAGGATGTCGACGCCGTGGTGCACCTCGTAGCGCTCCTTGAGGCCGCGCAGGATGGCGATGGTGTCCTCGACGCTCGGTTCCCCCACGAACACCGGCTGGAAGCGCCGCTCCAGCGCGGCGTCTTTCTCGACGTGCTTGCGGTATTCGTCGAGCGTGGTGGCGCCGATGCAGTGCAGCTCGCCGCGCGCCAGCGCGGGCTTGAGCATGTTGCCGGCGTCCATCGAGCCTTCGGCCTTGCCGGCGCCGACCATGGTGTGCAGCTCGTCGATGAACAGGATGACGTTGCCCTGCTGGCGCGCGAGGTCGTTGAGCACGGCCTTGAGCCGCTCCTCGAACTCGCCGCGGAACTTGGCGCCCGCGATGAGGGCCGCCATGTCGAGCGAGAGGAGGCGGCGATTCTTGAGTCCCTCCGGCACCTCGTCGTTGACGATGCGCTGCGCGAGCCCCTCGACGATGGCGGTCTTGCCGACGCCGGGTTCGCCGATCAGGGCCGGATTGTTCTTCGTGCGCCGCGACAGGACCTGGATGACGCGGCGGATTTCCTCGTCGCGGCCGATGACGGGGTCGAGCTTGCCGGCCTGCGCGCGCTGGGTCAGGTCGATGGTGTAGCGCTCGAGCGCCTGGCGCTGGTCCTCGGCCCCGGGCGAATCGACTTTCTGGCCACCGCGAACCTGCTCGATGGCTTTCTCGAGCAGTTCCTTGCGCGCGCCGGAGGCGCGCAAGGCCTCGCCAAGCTCGCCTTTGTCCTCGGTCGCGGCGAGCACGAACAACTCGCTGGAGACGTAGGGATCCTTGCGCTTCTGCGCCAGCTTGTCGGTCAGGTTCAGCAGGCGGCCGAGTTCGGCGGTGGCCTGGATCTCGCCGCTGGGCTGGCCCAGCGTCGGCATGCGGTCGAGCGCCGTGGCCAGGCGGTTGCGCAACTGGTCGGTGTTGACGCCGGCCGCCAGCAGCAGCGGCTGGGTCGAGCCACCGGCCTGGTCCAGCAGCGCAAGCATGACGTGCGCCGGCGCGAGCCCGGGATGGTCGCGGCCGACCGCCAGGCTCTGGCCGTCAGCCAGGGCTTGCTGGAAGCGGGTGGTGAGCTTGTCGAGGCGCATGGGGGTCTAAGATGGGGCCTCCACGGCCCCATTCAAGCTCCAAAAATGCAGAAGAAGCCCGCGAAAAAATACGCCGCCCGCGCCGCCGCCAGCAAGGGGCACGAGTCGGTCAAGGCCTACAAGAACGCCGACTTCATGATGAGCGCCGAGGCGCGCACCATCCGCATGCTGTGCGAGTACGTCGAGCCGCAGACGCGGCTGGCGCTGCGCGGGGTGTCGCGCGCGATCATCTTCTTTGGCTCGGCGCGCAT
>JANNLM010000116.1:0-10493 GCA_031396825.1 Gammaproteobacteria bacterium
CATCGTGGCTGTCATCGGCAAGTAATCGAACGAATCCCAAAGGAATACGAACATGGCAGCTAAAGAAGTCCGCTTCGCCGACGACGCGCGCGCGCGTCTCCAGGCCGGCGTCAACATCCTGGCCAACGCGGTCAAGGTCACCCTCGGCCCCAAGGGCCGCAACGTCGTGCTCGACAAGAGCTACGGCGCCCCGACCGTCACCAAGGACGGCGTCAGCGTCGCCAAGGAAATCGAACTCAAGGACAAGTTCGAGAACATGGGCGCGCAGCTGGTCAAGGAAGTTGCTTCCAAGACCTCCGATGAAGCGGGTGACGGTACGACGACCGCTACCGTTCTTGCCCAGGCCATCGTCAACGAGGGCATGAAGTCGGTCGCCGCGGGCATCGACCCGATGGAGATCAAGCGCGGCATCGACAAGGCCACCCAGGCCGTCGTCGAAGAGCTGAAGAAGATGTCGAAGCCCTGCAAGGACCGCAAGGCGATCGCGCAGGTCGGCACGGTGTCGGCCAACAGCGATGAGTCGATCGGCGAAAACATCGCCCAGGCGATGGACAAGGTCGGCAAGGAAGGCGTCATTACGGTCGAGGATGGCCAGGGCCTGGCCGACGAGCTGGACGTGGTCGAGGGCATGCAGTTCGACCGCGGCTACCTGTCGCCGTACTTCATCAACCAGGCGCAGAGCCAGAAAGTCGAGCTGGAAAACCCGCTGATCCTCATCACCGAGAAGAAGATCAGCAACATTCGCGACATGCTGCCGGTGCTCGAGGGCGTGGCCAAGTCGGGCCGTCCGCTCGTGATCATCGCCGAGGACGTGGAAGGCGAGGCGCTGGCCACGCTGGTGGTCAACAACCTGCGCGGCATCCTGAAGGTCGCCGCCGTCAAGGCGCCGGGCTTCGGCGACCGCCGCAAGGAAATGCTGAAGGACATCTCGATCCTGACCGGCGGCACGGTCATCGCCGAAGAGCTGGGCATGCAGCTGGAGAAGGTGACGCTCGCCGACATGGGCACCGCCAAGAAGGTCCATATCGACAAGGAGAACACCACGATCATCGATGGCGCCGGCAAGAAGGACAAGATCGAGGCGCGCATCAAGGAGATCCGCAAGCAGGTTGAAGATGCGACCTCCGACTACGACAAGGAAAAGCTGCAGGAGCGTCTGGCCAAGCTTTCCGGCGGCGTGGCGGTGATCAAGGTCGGCGCGGCGACGGAAGTCGCCATGAAGGAAAAGAAGGCCCGCGTCGAAGACGCGCTGCACGCGACGCGCGCGGCGGTCGAAGAGGGCATCGTGGCCGGCGGCGGCGTGGCGCTGGTGCGCGCGCAGAAGGCGCTCGACGGGCTCAAGGGTGGCAGTGACGACCAGCAGGTCGGCATCAGCATCCTGCGGCGCGCGATCGAGGAGCCGCTGCGCATCATCGTCAAGAACGCCGGCGAAGAGCCGTCCGTGATCTTCAACAAGGTCAAGGAAGGCAAGGGCGCGTTCGGCTACAACGCCCAGAACGGCGAGTTCGGCGACATGATCGAGATGGGCATCCTGGATCCCACCAAGGTCACGCGCATGGCGCTGCAGAACGCGGCCTCGGTCGCGGGCCTGCTGCTCACCACCGAAGCCATGGTGGCCGAGCTGCCGAAGAAGGAGTCGCCGATGCCGGGCGGCGGTGGCGGCGGCATGGGTGGCATGGGCGGCGACGACTTCTAGGTCCCGCTGCAACGGTTGTACGACAAAGCCCCGCAAGGGGTTTTGTTGTTTCTGGGGGGAAGTGATTTTCCTATTGCCGGGGCAAGCCCCGGGTCTCAATCTCTCGTTCGGAGAGGAGAGACCATGAAACCCATTCTGCGCGTTACCGCGACGGCCGGCCTTGCGCTGGTGCTTGCCGCTTGCCAGCCGACACCGGCCGACGAAAAGGCCGAGGGGGCCAACGGGGCCGCCGAGCGCGGCCTCGAAGTGCTGTCCAACCGCGCCGACCTGGTCAGCGGCGGCGACGTGCTGGTCGCAGCCGGCGTGCCGGCCGGCACGCAACTCGCCGACGTTTCGGTGCGCGTCAACGGCGCCGATACCCAGGCCGAGCTCGGCTTCGACGCGAGCGGCCGCCTGGTCGCGCGCGTCAGTGGCCTGAACCTGGGTAACAACGTGCTGCACGTGCAGGCGCGCGGTTTCGCCGCCAAGGCCACGGTGGTGAACCATCCCAACGAAGGCCCGGTGTTCTCCGGTCCGCAGGTGCAGCCGTGGAGCTGCCCCGAAGGCGCACTCGACGCCGGCTGCAACCAGCCGGCGCAGTACACCTTCCTCTACAAGTCGAGCGATCCGAGGGTGTCGGGCCTGCAGCCCTACGATCCGGCGAATCCGCCGGACGACGTGGCGCAAACCACCACCGACCAGGGCGTGACGCTGCCGTTCATCGTGCGCCAGGAGCTCGGCTACCAGGACCGCGACCAGTACAAGATCCTGACGCTGTTCCGCCCCGGTACCGACTGGCAGCCGTGGGCGCCGCAGGACCAGTGGAACCACAAGGTGCTGGTCACGCACGGCGGCGGCTGTGGCTCGGACCGCGGCGCCGGCAACGCGCCGCTCAACGACTTCTCCGGCACGCTGCCGGTCGAACCGCCGGGCCACGTGCAGAGCTACGTCACCGCGCTCGGCCGCGGCTTTGCGGTGATGTCGACCGCGCTTGACAACCTGGGTCACAACTGCAACGTGGTGCTGGCCGCCGAGTCGCTGGTCATGGCCAAAGAACGCCTGGTCGAGCAGTACGGCCCGATCCGCTACACCATCGGCACCGGCTGCTCGGGTGGCTCGATCACGCAGATGATGGTCGCCAACGCCTACCCGGGCGTGTACCAGGGCAGCATCACGACCTGCGCCTATCCCGACGTGTTCAGCACCGGCGCGCAGTTCGCCGACCTGCACATGCTGCGCCGCTACTTCGAGCCGGACTTCGGCAACTTCTCGGTGATGTGGGGCACCGGCGTGGTTTGGACGCCGGACCAGATGGCCGCGGTCGAGGGCAACATCAGCCACCTCAACGCCATCACCACCGACGAGTTGTTCTTCAAGGAGGCCACCGCGCCCACCGGTACCTGCGCCGGCGCGAACACCTACGACCCGGCCAGCAACCCGGGCGGCGTGCGCTGCGGCCTGATGGATTTCATCGTGAACCTGCTCGGCACGCGCGCGCCCGAGGTGTGGTCGCCGATGGAAATTGCCGCGGGCAAGGGCTTTGCCGGCAACCCGATCGACAACAGCGGCATCCAGTACGGCCTCAACGCGCTGCGCATGGGCCGCATCACACCCGCGCAGTTCGTGGACCTCAACGCCAAGGTCGGCGGGCTCGACATCGACATCCAGCCGCAGGCTGCGCGCACGGTGGGCGACCGCCCCGCGCTGGCCAACGCCTACCGCAGCGGCGAGCTGAACAACGCCAACAACCTCAACCGCCTCGCCATCATCAACGTGACCGGTCCGGATCCGGGCGCCGCGCACGACACCGTGCACGGTTTCTGGACGCGCTGGCGCATCGACCGCGAGCACGGCAACCACGACAACCACGTGATGTGGGCCGGGCCGGTGCCGATCCTCGGCGACCTGCAGGGCATGAACAACGGCCTGCTGGCGATGGACGCCTGGCTCGCAGCCGTGGAGCAGGACGCGCGCGACCTCCCGCTCGCGGAGAAGCTCACCGCCAACAAGCCCGCCAGCCTGCACGACCAGTGCACCGATGGCCAAGGCCACGTGCTTGCCGGGCCGGAGTGCCTCATCGCGTACGAGCCGGCCGCGGTTTACAGCAGCCCGCGCGCGGTGGCCGGCGCACCACGCACCGACGACGTCATCAAGTGCCAGCTCAAGCCGTTCAGCCGCGACGACGACTACGGCCTGCTGCCGTTCACCGAAGAGCAGTGGCTCCAGCTCGAGCAGGTCTTCGCCGGCGGCGTGTGCGATTACGGCCAGCCCGGCGTGGACCAGCAGGGCGCGGTCGAGTGGATGACCTACCAGACCGCATCGGGCGCGGTGATCACCGGCGGCACCGCCATGCCGGCGGCGCCCGAAGGCTCCGGCACCGGCTGGGCCAGCCCCGCGTTCGGGGTGTTCCACTAACGCGGGTCGCCCCGGCGACGCGGACCCTGTGTCCGCGCGGGGCCCAGCGTCTTTCGGGAGGCACTGGATGCCGGCTTGCGCCGGCATGACAGAATTGCGCGCATGGAAATCACCATCGCCAAGCGCTTCTGCGGCCCGCCCACCTCCGGCAACGGCGGTTACAGCTGCGGGCGCCTCGCCGCGCTCGTCGGCAATCCGGCCGAGATCATGCTGCGCGCGCCGCCGCCTCTCGACGCGGCGCTGCGCGTCGAGCGCACCGAGGGCGGCGTGCGGCTGCTGCACGGCGAGCAGCTGGTCGCCGAAGGCAAGCCGGCCACGCTCGAACTCGACGTGCCCGCGCCGCCGTCGCACGCCGAGGCGCTGGCCGCGGGCCAGCGTTTCAGCGGCCTCAAGCACCATCCCTACGGCACCTGTTTCGTCTGCGGCCCGCAGCGCCGCGAGCGCGACGGCCTGCGCATTTTTTGTGGTCCGTGGAGAAACGGCATGGTCGCCGGCACCTGGACGCCGGATGCCTCGCTCGACGACGGCAAGGGTTTCGTCGCGCCCGAGTTCCTGTGGGCAGCGATTGACTGCCCCGGCTCGTGGTCGGTGATCGGACGCGACGACGCCGAGGCGCCGATGGGCTTCGTCTCGCCGGGCGCGCTGCTCGGGCGGCTGACCGGCCGCATCGCGCTGCAGTTGCGCGTCGGCGAGCCCTGCACCGCGATCGGCTGGTTCCTCGGCGCCGAAGGGCGCAAGTACCACGTCGGCACGGCCATCCACTCCGCCGACGGCGAGCTCGTGGCGTACAGCAAGGGCACCTGGATTGCGCTCAAAGGCTGAGCGCAAGCCGCTGGCGCGAGTCTTCGCCGCCAGCCCCTTTGTCGAGCGCTGGCTGAAAGGCGGGGTGCTCGATGCGCCGCACAAGCCCGGCGCGATCGCCAAGGCCCTGCGCGCGGTCACGGCGAAGGCGCGCGACGAGGCGGCCTTCATGCGCGCGCTGCGCGAGTTCCGCATGGCGCAGATGGCGCGCATCGCAGCGCGTGACCTAACGGGGCAGGCGCCACTGGCCGAGACGCTGGCCGCCGTTTCCGAGCTGGCCGACGCCGCCTGCGGTGCGGCGCTCGCGTTCGCCGAGCGCGCGCTGCAGAAGGCGCATGGCACGCCGCGCAGCGAAGCGGGCGGGCGCGTCGCCGGCTACGTGCTCGGCATGGGCAAGCTCGGCGGGCGCGAGCTGAATTTCTCCTCGGACATCGACCTGATCTTCGGCTACACCGCCGACGGCGAGACCGACGGCAAGCAGCCGATCGCCAACGCGCAGTATTTCGAGCGGCTGGTGCGGCAGTTCACGCGCCTGCTGGCCGAGCGCACGCCGGAGGGCTTCGTGTTCCGCGTCGACTGGCTGCTGCGGCCGTTCGGCGCCAGCGGCCCGCCGGCCATGGCCAGCGGCGCGGTCGAGGAGTACTACCAGACGCACGGCCGCGAGTGGGAGCGCTACGCGCTGATCAAGGCGCGCGTGGTGGCCGGCGACGCCGCGGCGGGCGAGGCGCTGCTGCACGCGCTGCGCCCGTTCGTGTACCGGCGCTACCTCGACTTCAACGCCATCGGCGCGCTGCGCGACATGAAGCGCATGATCAACGACGAAGTGCGGCGCAAGGACCTGCACGGCAACATCAAGCTCGGCGCTGGCGGCATCCGCGAAGTGGAGTTCATCGGCCAGGCCTTCCAGCTGATGCGCGGCGGCCAGGAGCCGGCGCTGCGCGAGCACCGCCTGTTGCCGGTGCTGGCCTACCTCGGCGCGCACGGTTACCTGCCGGTGGAGACCGCGGCGAAGCTGCGCGATTCGTACGAGTTCCTGCGCCGCGTCGAGAACGCCGTCCAGATGCGCGACGACGAGCAGCGCCACGCGCTGCCCGACGACGCCGGGGCCCGCGGCGCCCTGGCCGCCGTGCTGGGCTTCGCCGACGCCGGCGCGCTGGAGGAGACGCTGGGGACGGTGCGGGCCTGGGTGCAGGTCGAGTTCAACCGCCTGTTCGCCGAGCCCGAGCCCGACGCCGACGACCACGGCATGGGCGCCGCGGTCGGCGCGCTGTGGCGCGGCGATGCGGCGACCGGCGTGGACGCGCTGGCGCGCGCCGGCTTCGGCGGCGAGGCCGACGCGCTGCGCGAGGCGATCCACCACCTGCGCGACTCGCTGCTCGCGCGCACGCTGTCCGACGCGAGCCTGCGCAAGCTCGAGAGCCTGGTCGCGCTGATCCTGGCCGACGCGCGAGCGCTCGAGGCGCCGGCGCGGGCGGCGCTGCGCACGCTGAGCGTGGTCAGCGCCATCGCCGGCCGCGCCACCTACCTCACGCTGCTGCGCGAGAACGCCGGCGCGCGTGCCCAGCTGCTGCGCCTGTGCGCGGCCAGCCCGTGGATCCCCGAACTGCTGGCGCAGGCGCCGATCCTGCTCGACCAGCTGCTGGACGCGCGCTCGCTGTACGCGCCGCCGGACCGCGAGCAGATGCGCGTCGAGCTCGACGCGCTGTTCGAGCAGGTCGCGCCCGGCGACACCGAGGGCGCGATGAACCGGCTGCGGCATTTCCGCCAGGAGGTCACGCTGCGCGTGGCCGCGGCCGACCTGATCGAGGCGCTGCCGCTGGTCAAGGTCAGCGACCGGCTGACCTGGCTGGCCGAAGTGATCCTCGAGAAGACGCTGACGCTGGTGCGCGCGGAGCTCGAGCAGCAATCCGGCGTGCCGCGCAAGGGCAGGAAGGCCGTCGGCTTCGGCGTCGCCGCCTACGGCAAGTTCGGCGGCATCGAGATGGGCTACGGCTCGGACCTCGACCTGCTGTTCCTGCACGACTGCGACGACCTGCAGGCGATGACCAGGGGCGGCGCCAGGCCGGTGCCCAACGAAGTGTGGCTGTCGCGCCTCGCGCAGCGCGCGATCCACTGGCTGTCGACGCAGACCAGCGCCGGCCGCGCCTACGAAGTGGACCTCGAGCTGCGCCCGGACGGGCGGCGCGGCCTGACCGTCAGTTCGCTGGCCAGCTTCGAGCAGTACCAGCGCGACAGCGCGTGGACCTGGGAGCACCAGGCCCTCACCCGCGCGCGGCCGGTGGCCGGCGATACGCGCATCTGCGAGGCGTTCCAGCGCGTGCGGCGCGAGGTGCTGGCGCGCCCGCGCGACGCGGGCAAGCTGCGCGACGAGGTGGCCGCCATGCGCGAGAAGATGCGCGGCGCGCTGGACAAGAGCTCGGTCGAACGTTTCGACGTCAAGCAGGGGCAAGGCGGGCTCACGGACATCGAGTTCATCACGCAGTACCTGGTGCTCCGGCACGCCGCCGCGCACCCCCAGTTGCTCGACTGGCCCGACCACTGGCGCCAGACCGAGGCGCTGGCGGCGGCCGGCGTGCTTGCGGCGGAGCAGGCGGCGGCGCTGATCGAGATTTACCGCAGCTACCGCGCCTGGCTGCACCGCCGCAGCCTGCAGCAGCTCGATGGTTTCGCGCCGGCCGCCGAGTTTCGCGCCGAACGCGAGCGGACCACCGCTCTCTGGCACAATACGTTTCTTCCATCCGGTTGATTGGGAAGGAAAATGTTGAACGGGAAGTTTTCGTTGAACGGCAAGTCCCTGCTGGTGACGGGCGGCACCGGCTCCTTCGGCAAGGCCTTCATCCGGACCGTGCTGGAGCGCTATCCGAAAGTGCAGCGCCTGGTCGTGCTCAGCCGCGACGAGCTCAAGCAGTACGAGATGGAGCAGCAGTTCTCCATCCAGAAGCATCCGAGCCTGCGTTACTTCATCGGCGATGTGCGCGACGGCGACCGCTTGCGCCGCGCGCTCGAAGGCGTGGACATCGTCGTCCACGCCGCGGCCCTGAAGCAGGTGCCGGCCGCCGAGTACAACCCGTTCGAGTGCATCAAGACCAACATCCTCGGCGCGCAGAACATCATCGAGGCCTGCTTCGACACCGGCGTGAAGAACGTGGTTGCGCTGTCGACCGACAAGGCGGCGGCGCCGATCAACCTGTACGGCGCGACCAAGCTGTGCTCGGACAAGCTGTTCACCGCCGCCAACAACATCAAGGGCCACCGCGACTTGCGCTTTTCCGTGGTGCGCTACGGCAACGTCATGGGCAGCCGCGGCTCGGTGATCCCGTTCTTCCTGGGCCAGCGCGCCAGCGGCGTGCTGCCGATCACCGACCCGGCGATGACGCGCTTCAACATCAGCCTGCAGGAAGGCGTCGACATGGTGCTGTGGGCGCTCGAGCACGCCGGCGGCGGCGAGATTTTCGTGCCGAAGATCCCGAGCTACCGCATCACCGACGTCGCCACCGCGATCGGGCCGAAGTGCGAGCAGCGCGTCGTCGGCATCCGGCCGGGCGAGAAGCTGCACGAGGAGATGATCACCTCCAGCGACAGCTTCAGCACGGTCGACCTCGGCCGGTTCTACGCGATCCTGCCGGCGGCCGGCACGCACACCGTCGACAGCTATTGCAAGGCCCACGGCGGCGGCAAGCCGGTGGCGCCCGGGTTTGCCTACAACAGCGGGACCAACAAGGACTTCCTCACCGTCGAGCAGCTGCGCAAGCTGATCCGCGAGCACGTCGACCCGACCTTAACGGCCTGATGATCCCGTACGGCCGGCAGGACATCACGCAGGCGGACGTCGACGCGGTGGTGGCCGCACTGCGCTCGGAGTTCCTGACGCAGGGCCCGGCGGTGCCGCGCTTCGAGGAAGCGATCGCCCGGCGCGTCGGCGCGGGCCACGGCGTCGCCGTCAACAGCGCCACCTCGGCGCTGCACATCGCCTGCCAGGCGCTCGGCCTCGGCCCGGGCGACTGGCTGTGGACCAGCCCGGTCACCTTCGTGGCGTCGGCCAACTGCGCGTTGTACTGCGGCGCGCAGGTGGATTTCGTCGACATCGATCCGCGCACCTACAACCTGTCCGCCGAAGCGCTCGCGCGCAAGCTCGAGCAGGCCCAGTCGCGGGGGCGGCTGCCGAAGATCGTGGTGCCGGTCCACCTGTGCGGGCAGCCCTGCGACATGGCCGCGATCCACGCGCTGGCGCAGCGCTACGGCTTTCGCGTGATCGAGGATGCTTCGCACGCGGTCGGCGGCAAGTACCGCGGCGAGCCCATCGGCAACGGCCGCCACAGCGACGTGACCGTGTTCAGCTTCCACCCGGTCAAGATCATCACCACGGCCGAAGGCGGGCTGGCGCTGGCCAACGACGGCGCGCTGGCGAACAAGATGCGGCTGCTGCGCAGCCACGGCATCACCCGCGAGGCGGGCGAGATGACCGATGCGCCGCACGGGCCGTGGTACTACCAGCAGGTCGAGCTCGGCTACAACTACCGCATGACCGAGGTGCACGCCGCGCTCGGGTTGTCGCAGCTGCAGCGCCTCGATGCCTACGTCACCCGCCGCCACCAGCTCGCGCAGCGCTACGACCGCCTGCTGGCGAAACTGCCGGTGACAGTGCCGTTCCAGCATGCCGACGGGTACTCGGGCCTGCACCTGTACGTGATCCGCCTGCAGCTCGACCGCATCGGCCGCAGTCACCGCGACGTGTTCAACGCGCTGCGCAGCGCCGGCATCGGCGTGAACCTGCATTACATCCCGGTGCACACCCAGCCGTACTACGCGCGCATGGGCTTCAAGGCGGGCGATTTCCCCGAGGCGATGCGCTACTACGCCGAGGCCATCAGCCTGCCGATGTTCGCGACGCTGACCGAGGCGCAGCAGGACACGGTCGCTGCCGCGCTGCAAAAGGCGCTCGCATGAGGCTCGCCGTCATCCCCGCGCGCGGCGGCAGCAAGCGCATCCCGCGCAAGAACCTCAAGGCGTTCTGCGGCAAGCCGATGCTGGCCTGGCCGATTGCGGTGGCGCAGGCCAGCGGCTGCTTCGACCGCATCCTCGTGTCGACCGACGACGCCGAGATCGCCGAGGTCGCGCGCCGCCACGGCGCCGAGGCGCCGTTCGTGCGGCCGGCCGGGCTGGCCAACGACCATGCCGGCACGCTGCCGGTGATCGCCCACGCCGTGCAGTGGCTGCACGACCAGGGCAAGGCGGCGAACGAGGTCTGCTGCATCTACCCGACCGCCGCGTTCGTGCAGGCGGATGACCTGCGCCGCGGGCTCGAGTTGTTGCGCGAGCCGGACTGCGACTACGCCTTCTCGGTCACGCGCTACGCCTCGGCCATCCAGCGCGCGCTGCGGCTGAACCGCGCCGGGCGCATGGAGATGTTCGACCCTGCGCAGTTCCACGCGCGCTCGCAGGACCTCGAGGAGGCCTACTACGACGCCGGCCAGTTCTACTGGGGCCGGGCGGAGGCCTGGCTGACGCAGCGCCCGATTTTCGGGCCGCGCTCCGCGCCGGTGGTGCTGCCGCGGCACCGTGCCCAGGACATCGACACGCCCGAAGACTGGATGCTGGCCGA
>JANNLM010000126.1:0-10627 GCA_031396825.1 Gammaproteobacteria bacterium
TCTCACCCGGCGTACTCGGCTCCTGCGGGCGCCGCCGCTGCTCCGGCGTCTCCTTCTTGGTTTCGCCGGGACGCTGGCGGATGTCGGGCGGCTGCGCCAAAGCGCTGAACATGACGAGCGTCATGCCCGCGAAAGCGGGCATCCAGAAAAGACTGGACCCCCGCTTTCGCGGGGGTGACGACTTCGTCGTCATTTGTTCGCGCATACGTTCTGCTCGTCGCTGGCGTAGTACGGCGCCTGCGGGCACTGCACGTAGCGCAGCCGCACGCCCTGCGGCGACAGCGTATCCGCGCGCATCGCCGCCGGCGCATTGCTGAGGTTGGTGCCGAGCGCGAGCGCGGCTTCGTGCAGGCCGAGGAAGGCGACCATGTCGTCCTGGTCCACGCCGTCGCCGGACACGCCGATCGCGCCGGCCAGCGTGGTGCCGCGATAGATCGGCACCGCGCCCGGGAAGATCTGGATGCCGTTGGCCAGCCGCGAGCGCGCCGGCGTGGTGCACGCGCCGGCGGCGACGTCGCTGCCGCCGCCGAGCACGAAGGTCACGTGCTGGATGATCGCGTCGTGCACGAGGTCGAGCTGAATGCCGGTCGAGAAGGGGCTCCACTCGGCGATCGGCTTGGACAACGGGCCGTTGCCGGTGCCGCTCAGGCCGTCCGGATAGTACGGCCGCGCCAGGTTGCCGATGGCGCGATTCGACCAGGCGAAGGCGCCGTCGGCCAGCGCGGCTGGCTGGCCGAGGAAACTGCGGAATGCGGTGACGTAGTCGCTCATCGTCACGGTGCCGCCGGTCAGGTAGCTCGCCGACAGGCCGGCGAGGTCGGCCGCGGCCTGGTCCGACGAGAACAGCAGCGCAGCACGGGCTTTCTGCAGGGATACGTCGATGCCGAACACCGGCGCATCGCGCGTGCGCACGAAGCCGAGCACGGTGCCGTCGGTATCGACCACCGAGATGGATACCCGCGCCGGCGTGCCGAGGGGGCGCCGGATCTGCGCGCGCGCGCGGTTCGCGACCGCCAGCGCGCCGGCCAGGATTTCCTGCACCTCGGCGGCGGTCAGGTCGGAGCCGGCCGTGGGCGGATAGCGGTTCGCGTTCGCGCCGTCGACCAGCACGAAGCCGTCCAGCGCCGCAAACGGCCCGGCGTCCGCGCGCACGCCCGACGCCGGCTGGCCGAAGGCCGTGCCGGTGGCGATGGCGCTGTCGCCGGTGTCCATGTACCCGCGTACCGACACGCGCGCGCCGAGCACGCCGTCCACCGCCGTGTCGAAATCCGGCGCGCTCGCGGGGTCGACGGCCAGGTCGGAAGTGCGCGCGTCGCTGAAGCGCAGCGTCACGCCGCCCGCGGTGATGCGGTCGGCGCGACGGTCGGCCGGCGCCTCGAAGCCCGCGGTGCCGGCCAGCGCGATCAGCTCGTCCAGGTCCAGGTCGCGGTCGCGCACGTCGCGATCCACGCCATAGATACCGTCGGCCATCACACCGATGCCGCCCACCGGTACGCCGTTCTTGTACAGCGGCAGACCGCCCGCATCTGCGGCGAACCCCAGCGGCGTTCGGTGCGGGCCGGGCGACGGGCGCAAGCCGGTGACCAGCCGCGCACTGAGGTCCGAGCAGGGCAACTGGCTGAACTGCACGCCGAACAGCGGCCCGGACGGCTGGCCGACCTCGCCTGGGTAGAAGTACTCCTGCACGATCTGGCTCGCAGTGCGCGTCGAAAACGCGTTGCCCTCGGAGGAGAGATACGCCGCGGTGATTGCCTTCGACAGCGCGCCGAGCGTGGAGGGCACGACGCTGATGTTGTCGAGTCCGCCCGACACGCCGTTGCCGCCGTCGGTGGTCAGCGCGAAATCGGCACCGGTCATGCGGAACACGCCGAGCGGATTGCCGCTGCGGTCCACCACCGCGATCGTCGCGGCGCTGCCGCGTGCGCCGGCCTCGGCGACGGCCTGGGCGAGGATGTCCTTGACCTCGACCACGCTCAGCGCGGTTGGCGTGTCGCCGCAGGATCCCGCGCAACCGCCGCCGACCAGGCCGCCGTCGCCGCTGCCGCAGCCGGCCAGCAGGGTCAGCACCGCCACAGCGAGGGCGTGCCTCACGAGTCACCCGCCGACGCCGCGGGGAACACCTGCGCCGCCACGGTGTGCAGCTTCGCAGTGTTCCAGGCCGAGGTGAGCACGGGCCGCAACACCGCCGCCGCGTCGCTGCCGCGCCCGAGCCGCAGGTAGGCCTGGGCGAGGTGGATCTGCGCCTCCGCGCCGGGGCGGGCGGCGACGTTGCGTCTGGCGATGTCGAGCAGCTCGCCGGCCTCGAGCGGCTCGAATTGCAGGAAATGCTCGATGGCGTGGCCGGCGGCGGCTTCGGGAAGCGCGGCCAGGCGCTGGCGATGAATCGCACGGGCGCGGGCAATCCAGCTCGCCGCGGCCTCGGTCTGGCGCTGCTCGAGCAGGATCCGCGCTATCGCGTCCATGTGCTCGGGCTGCCCGGTGCGCCGCGCCAATTCCTCATATTGCCCGAGCGCGACCTCGGGCTCGCCGCGCAGCACGCGCACTTCGGCGATGTGTTCCTGCGCCAGCCACCAGCCGGGCATGAGGTGCTCGGCACGCAGGTAGTGGGCGAGCGCATCGTCCCAGCGCCCCGCGTCGAGTGCCAGCTGTCCACGTTGGAGGGCGAGCCAGGCCAGCGGCTGCGCCGAGGCGCCGTGATAGCGGCGCTCGGCGCGGTCGAGCAGGGCCGCGGCTTCCACCGGTGCGCCGGTGCGCGCGTGGTAGCGCGACAGGCGCGCGAGGCCTGCGAGCGACTCGTCCAGCTCGAGCGCGGCGCGATAGCCGCGCAGCGCCTCGTCGTAGCGGCCCGAGAAAAACGCCACATCGGCGGTGATGCCGAGCAACTCGGCGCGCTCGGCCGCGGTGACGCCGGCCTGCCGTCCGCACGCGGCCGCGGCGGTCGCCGCGAACGCGAAGCGGTGCAGCGCGGCATGCACCCGCGCCGCGGCCAGGCACGGCCCGGGTGCGCGGGCGCCGGACACGGCCTGCTGCAGCGCGCGGTCCGCCGCGCCGTAATCGTCGTAGCTGCCGGTCAGCTGCGCGCGATCGAGCAATGCCAGCGCCAGCGTTTCGCGCGGGATCCACGCCGCCGGCTCGGCCTGCGCGCGCGCTTCGGCGGCACGCACCGCGTCGGTCGCCGCGGCGACCGCATCGTCATAAGGTGTGGCGAATTCCCCGGGGCGCGGCGCGCCCGGCGCATCGCTCGCCCCGGACTGCGGTCCCGGGGAGCAGCCCGCGATCACGCACGCCAGCGCGACCGTCGGCAGTGTCGCAGTCGAAGTCACGGATGCGGCGGCGCGAGGTAAGGGAAGTCGGGCAGGAAGGCGAGCTCGTTCGCGGTCGGGTTGACCGGGACGGCCACGAACGAGTCGACCGTGCAGGGCGCGGCGCCGCAGGTGCCTGGCGTCAGGAGGTCGAGCAGCGCGACGGCGAGGATGCGGTCGACCACGGAATCTTCCAGTCGCCGCCCGTTCGGAAAGCCGTCGGGCTGGGCCAGCCTCAGCCGCAGCACGTCGGGCACCACCATCGGCACGGCCTGGCGCACGCAGCCATCCACGGCGCAGGTCGCCAGGTTCAGCGCGGCGAGGTCGTCGTCGAGCTCGAAGTGCAGGCGCTCCAGCGTCGGCACGACGAACTCCGAGTAGTCGCCGTCGTTGACCGGGTCGTCCTGGTTGAAGCGGTCCTTCTCGCTGGTCGGCAGCAGCACGGTGGCGACGACCGGCGCGCCCATGCGGTCGACGCGCGCGTAGGCCTCCGGCGTCTGGGTCGAGAACACGAACGGATCGGAGCCGCGATCGAGCATCGGTTCGGCGGTGTTGCGGTCGTCGCCCTCGAGCACGTCGCAGCCGGCGAGCGCCAGCAGCAGGACGAACGGGACGGCGCGCGTCACGGCAACCGCCCCGAGGTGGCCCACACGTAGATCTGGTCGCTGCCGCGCGTCGCGGCCGCCTCGTCCATCTCGAACACGATGGCAGTCAGGTTGCGGAACGCGACCGAATCGCGCGTGCTGTCGTACTGCAGGCTGCCGTCGGGTGCGCTGGCGTCGCCGAAGCTGTTCAGCGTGGCGCGGAACCCTTCGAAGTCGAAGAAGAACGGGTCGTCGCGCAGGCCGGCATAGAAGCGCAGCCCGTTGGGCGACATATTGACCGTCTCGACCGGCCCAAACACGTAGCGATAGCCGGCGCCCGGCAGGTTTTCGATCTCGATGCCGGGCTGGCCCAGGCTGTTGGTGCCGAAACGGCAGTGGATGCTGATGTCCGGGCGCGCGTCGCGATCGGTGTCGATGTGGTAGCTGAAGATCACGTCGGGGTCGAAGCGCCCGGTGGGGCCGTCGACGCGCGGCCGCGGCACCGGCGCGCCGCCAAAAGAAATCACGCCGACCAGCTTGCCGGGCTGCTTGCGGAACACGTACACGTCGGTGATGTCGGCCGAAGGATCGAGTGCGCTGGCTGGCGCGTCGGCATGGTCCGCGGCGCCGGCCGGGGCCGCGCCGAAGCCGGCGAGCGCCAGCCACAGCGCCGGAAGCCGCGGTGCGCGCATTCCGATCCCCTTTCCCACGCCGCGTGGGTCGAGCTTCCCGTGGGCGCTCATGATACGCCCGCGCTGCTGCGCCACGGCGCCGTCACTTGGACTCCGCGGCGGCGCCGAAGAACGTGTCCTTGGCGATATGGAAGCCGTGGCAGTCCACGCACGCCGTGGCCATGCGCCCGCGCGTGCCGGGATCGCCGTGGCATTCGCGGCAGTTGGCCAGCGGCGGCACCAGCACGTCGGTGCTGGCCTTGGACTTCTCCGCGTCGTGGCAGCGCGAGCAGTCCTCGGTGCGGTGCGCGGTGTGGTCGAAGCGCGCGCCGGTCAGGAAGCTCGCCGTCAGAGCGACCTTGCCGACGTCCCATGGCTTGGCCGCGTCCTCGGTGCGCTTGACCTCGTGGCATACCACGCACACGCGGCGCGAGAACACGTCCTCCATGGTCTGTGCGGCGCGTGCCTGCGCCCAGCTCATCGCCACCTCGCGCTCGTCGGCGCGCAGCGCCTGGCCGGGACGGCGCAACAGGCGCACGGCCTCCGGCGCTTCCGGCTCGGCGACGCCGCCCGTCAGCGCCACGCGCGCGTAGTGGTCCAGGATGATCGCGGCGACCTCCTCGGGCAGGCGGTGCGGCAGGCGCCGGCGCGCGACGTCCGGGTCGAAGTCGAGCTGGTGGCACGACTGACAGTGCTCTTCCATGCGGATCGGCGCGAAGGTCGTGCCCATCGGCCGGTGGCAGTCGGCGCACTCGAGCACGCGCTTGCCGTCGGGGGACGAGACGCCTTCACGGTTCATGTGCGCGGCGTGCGGGAACTTGAGGTTGGAGACCTCCTGCACGGGACCCGGCTCTTGCGCCACCTCGGCGTGACGCTTCTCGCCGTTCTCCCATGCCGGCAGGCTGAGCGTGAAGTTCGGGTGATCGTCGTCGAACGAGCTCACCGCAGCGAGTTCGGCGGTGGGGAAGCGGTCGGCCGGGTCGGCGTGGCAGTCGGTGCACAGCTCGGTGCGCCGCGCGATCAGCGCGTTGCGCCCGGTGTGCTCGAGGTGGCAACTGCCGCAGCGCCCGTCGATCATCTCGCCCTGCGCGAGGATCTCGGGATGGTCGCTGTGGTGCGCCTGCTGCTTGTGGCAGGCGAGGCAGGCGTCGTTGCGCACCGCGGCGAAGGGCGTCTGGTGGCAGCTGTCGCATTTGTGGATGAAGCCGCTGTGGGAGTCGCTCGGCGGACCCGCCTGCCAGACGCGGTCGAGCGAGGCGCCGGCCTCGCCGCCCGCGCCGTAGCGCAGCACGGCCGGCAGCACCAGCAACCCGAGCAGCACGGCGATCACCGCGCTCCACGCCCAGAAGCGCTTGCGCAGCCCGCCGTCCTCCAGCGTCACGCGCATGCGCGCCTTGCGCGCGGCCTCCACCTGGCGCGCGCTGAGGTGCTCCTCGATCTCGATCAGCAGGTCAGTGCCCGGCGGCGGCGGGCGCACGTGCACGCGGAAGCGGCCGAAGTTCATCGCGTCGCCGACTTCGAGCGGGCCTTCGGCCACCTGCCGGCCGTTGATCCAGACCGGGTTCTCGCTGCGGCACTCGATGCGCCAGCCCGTGCCTTGGTGGCGGATCTCGGCGTGCGCCAGCGTGACGCGCATGTCCGCCAGCTGCACGTCCTGGTCGGTGCCGCGGCCGATCTTGATGCGGTCGAGCTCGACCTCCTCGTCGGTGGCAACCGGCAAGCCGCCGAGGGATTCGGTCCGCCGCAGGATCACGCGCATGGCCGCGGCGCCCTACCGGTACAGGAACACGGCGATGATGTGCGCGGCCAGCGCGGCGAGCAGCGCCGCGGTCAGCGGCACGTGCAGGTACAGCCAGACCTGCAGGCGGCCGTGCATCTGCACGTCCTGGTTGACGCGACCGGCGATGTCGTTGCGCCGCGTCAGCAGCTCGAGCAGCTGCTTGAGCCGCTCGATGGCCGGGTCGCGCTCGCTCAGCATGATCTTGTCGTCGGTCAGCAGGATGACCTGTTCGGAGTCGGTCACCGCCGCGCGCTCGGCGTCCGAGGCGGTGAGCTTCTTGCGCAGGATCTCGGTCAGCGCGCCGAGCTCGGTGCCGGCGGCGCTGCCGCCCTTGTAGAACAGCTGCTCGCGCCAGCTTCCGCCGAGGTGCAGGCGCTCGGCCGAGCGCAACACGAAACGGTGCACGTCGGGGCTGATGCGGTCGGCCAGCGCGATGGCGCGCTCGTTGAGCTCGAGCACTTCCTCGAGCCAGGCCTCGCGCGTGGCCTGCGAGCGATGGTCGGTGATCATGCGCGGATAGCGCGTGTACACGGCGATGCCCCACACGCCGCTGGCGATGACCAGCACCATCAGCACGTAGGCCAGCGTGTGCAGGTTCATGCCGAACTGGAAGCCGGTGTGCAGCGTCGCGACCACCAGCAGCGCGAGGCCCAGGTAGACGTGCGCCGAGACCCAGCCGCGCACCGTGCCGAGGTTGGAGGCGTACTGGCGCTTGCGTATGCCGAGCCACGCCAGCCAGGCGATCAGCAGCGCCCCGAGCGTGCCGAGCGTGTAGCCGAGCCAGGTGCCGCCGTTGGGACCGTCGAGCGGGTCGTGCCACAGGTACAGCGCCGAGGAGACGACGCTCAGCGCCACCGCCGCCTTGAGGTAGCGCCAGCGCGCGTGCCGCAGGAAGGACTCGTGCACGCGATCAGGTGCGCGCGACGCGCATGAATTCTTCGGGGCTGACGCGGACCGCCGCGCCGGTGGGGCAGGCGCGCACGCAGGCCGGGCCGCCCGGCAGGTCCTTGCACATGTCGCACTTGGCGGCCTTCTTGGCCGCGTCCTTGGCGTATGCGGGCTCGAACAGGCCCGGTTCGCTGCCGCCGCCGAACATCATCCACTTCCACAGGCTCGGTTTTTCCTTCGACATGATGCCCATCTGGATCACGCCGTACGGGCAGTTGCGCTCGCAATTGCCGCAGCCGATGCAGCTGTCGGTGATGTAGACCTCGCCGCCGGGCGAGCGGCGGATCGCGTCGGGCGGGCAGTCCTTCATGCAGTGCGGGTGCTCGCAGTGGCGGCACGAGGTCGGCACGTGCAGGTTCTTGAAGGTCGGGCCGGCCTCGCGGTTCAGGCGGCCGACGTTGCCGTGCGTGTCGGCGCAGGCCTTCTCGCACTGGTCGCAGCGCACGCACAGCGACTCGTCGATCAGCAGCACGTCGGTGGCCTCGCCCACGCCCTGCTGCAGCAGGAAGCTGATGACGTTGCCCTCGGACTGCTGGTGCTGCGCCACCGCGTTGGCCTGCAGGCGGTCCTTGTAGACGCGCACCACCTGCTCGCGCACGGACGGCTCGCGTTCCATCAGGGCCTGGAACGCGTCGCCCTCGAGGCGGATGGTCTCGACCGCGACCGCGGCGCGCACCGGGGCGGTGCGCACGCCCTCGGAGATCAGCGCCATCTCGCCGACGTACTGGCCGGCCGGGGCGTAGGCCAGCACGATGTCCTTGCCGCCGACCTCGCGCGAGACCATCACGGAGCCGCGCCGGATCAGGTGCAGGCAGTCGCCGGTGTCGCCCTGCTTGAACAGCAATTCGTTCGGGCGGAAGCGCTCGATGCGCGCGGTGGAAACGATGTCGGCCAGCGCCGCCGGCGGCACGTTCGAGGCGAAGTGGGCCTGGATCGCGCGGCGGATGAAGGTCTCGTCGACCACACGCTTGACGTCGGCCACCGAGTTGATCAGCTTGTTCATCGAGCGGCGCGGCGTCTCGATCACCACGCAACCCGGGCCGGCCTTGATCGTGGCCGAGCGGCGCCGGCCCGAGATCAGGCTCATCTCGCCGAAGAACTCGCCGGTGCCGAGGCGCACGATCTTGGTGGGATCGGTGGGCGAGATCTGCACCTCGGCGATGCCCTCGACCACCGAGTAGAAGGTGTCGGTGTAGTCGTTGCGCGCGAAGATCACGTCGCCGGCCTTCGGCGTGCGGATCTCGCTGTCGAGCAGGAATTCGCGCAGCTGCAGCGGCGTCAGCGGCGACAGCACCGGCACCCGGCCGCGGATGTACTCCAGCGCCGCGTTGACGTCACCCCACTGCGGCACGCCGGTGAACTTCTGGCGCAGCAGCGGCGTGTCGGCGGGCTCGACGTCGCGGCCCTCGATGAATTCGATGACCTCGAAGCCCTGGTTCATCGCCTGCTTGATCAGCGGGAACCCGGCCAGCGCACCGATGATGTACAGCCCCGGCACGTTGGACTCGTAGGTCGGCGACACCGCCGGCACGCTGTTGGGGTCCTTGCTGGGGAAGGTGACGCCGGCGGACTCGACGAATTTGCGCGGCGGCATGGCGCCGAGGCGCGCGATCACGCGGTCGCAGTCGACGGAGACCTCGCCCGTGTCGGTCTTGATGGTCAGGCGGCCGCGCGGCCGGCCGTCGAGCGGCTCGGCCTTGGCGATGCCGGCCTTGTACAGGCACTTCATCTGGCCGTTGGCAAGGGCCTTCAGCACGGCGGCGTTGTTGGCTTCCTTGGCGCGCGTGAACTCGCTGTCGCGGTTGAGGATGGTGACGCGGTTGTGGCCCATCAGGGCCAGCGCGTTCTCGATGCCGGCGTCGCCGGCGCCGACGATGACGATGGCCTCGTCCTGGTACTCGTCGGGGTCGTCGAGCGTGTACTGCACGAACGGCGCGTCCTCGCCGTCCACGCCGAGCTTGCGGATGTTGCCCTGCAGGCCGATGGCCAGCACCACGTTCTCGGCCTGCAGCGTGCCGCCGCCGATGCCGAGCGTGAGCGTGAAGTTGCCCTTGTTGCCCTTGATCGCCGTGACCGGCGACGACATCTTGGCCTGGAGCTTGAGCTGCGCGGCGCCGTGCGCCCAGTTCGACAGGATCTGCTCGCGCCGGCCGGCCTCGAACTTCAGCGGGCTGCGCAGCGGCAGCACGCCGGGCTCGGCCATGACGTGCTTGCCTTTCTGGTAACGGAAAATGGTGTTCGAGAGGTGTGGCTCGGCCTCGAGCAGGGCGTAGGACAGCCCGAGCTCCGCCGCATGCGCGGCCGCGGACAGGCCGGAGGGGCCGGATCCCACGATCGCAATCTTGACGGAGTCAGCCACCGGTCCCCGCTCGCATGATCCCCAAGCCTCAGCCTAGAATGCGGCACCGCAAGCCGCAAGGACTTACTGGATCTGAAATGCAGGTGCAGCTCCGCGCGGCGGCCATTCTCCTCGGAATCGTTGCGTGCAGCGACCTCGCTGCCGCCGACAAGCACCTGGGCGTGGCGAGTTGCGCCGGCAGCGCCTGTCACGGCGCCGCGCGCATGGAAGGCGCCAACGTGCGGCAGGACGAATACCTGCTGTGGCAGCGCAAGGACGAGCACGCGCAGGCCTACACCACGCTGCGCACCGACCGCTCGCGACGCATCGCCGCCAACCTGGGACTGGCGGACGCCACCAGCGCGCAGATGTGCCTGGTGTGCCACGCCGACAACGTGCCGGCCGCCGACCGCGGCGGGCGCTTCCAGCTCTCGGACGGGGTGGGCTGCGAGGCCTGCCACGGCGCGTCGGACCGGTGGTTCGCGCCGCACCAGCGCGGCTATGTGAGCAACAAGCAGCGCATCGCCGACGGCCTGCATCCGACCTGGGAGCCGGCCGCGCGCGCCGAGTTGTGCCTGTCCTGCCACCAGGGCAGCGCGGCGCGGCCGATGACGCACGCCATCATGGGCGCAGGGCACCCGCCGCTGCTGTTCGAGCTCGACACCTTCGGCGCGCTGCAGCCCGCGCACTACGACGTCGACGCCGATTACGCCAGGCGCAAGGGCCAGCCGAACGCCGCGCGCAACTGGGCGGTCGGCCAGATCGTGGCCGCGCGCGGCATGGTCGCCGGGCTCGCCGCAACGCCGGCCGAAGGAGTGTTCCCGGAGCTGGTCTGGTTCAGCTGCAACGCCTGCCACCACCCGATGCAGCCGCCGCGCTGGGAAGCCGACCCCGCCAGCGGCCTGCCGCCGGGGCGCGTGCGGCTCGCCGATACCGCGCTGCACCACGTCGCCGTGTGGCTCGACGTGGTCAAACCCGAGCTTGCCGCGCGCTGGCGCGCCGAA
>JANNLM010000130.1:0-2855 GCA_031396825.1 Gammaproteobacteria bacterium
ACAACCCGAGCGAAGGCTCGTCGAGCAGCAGCACCTTGGGTCGCACCAGCAGCGCGCGGCCGATGGCCAGCATCTGCTGCTCGCCGCCCGACAGCAGGCCGGCGGTCTGGCGGCGGCGCTCGGCCAGCCGCGGGAACTGCGTGTACATGGCCTCGAGGTCGGCGCGCCAGTCATCCTTGCGGCCGTAAGTGCCGGCGAGCAGGTTCTCCTCGACGGTAAGCTCGATGAAGATGCGCCGGCCTTCCATGACCTGCACCAGGCCGTGGCGCACGATGCGTTCGGGCGCCAGGCCGTCGAGGCGCGTCGCGCCGAGCTCGATCGTGCCCTTGGTGATGCGCCCGTCGTGGATCGGCAGCAAGCCGGTGATCGCGCGCAGCACGGTGGTCTTGCCGGCGCCGTTGGGGCCGAGCAACGCGACGATGGCGCCGTCGGGCACCTCGAGGCTGACGCCCGAGACGACGCGCGCGACCGAGTGGTAGACGACCTCGAGTCCGCTGACGCGCAACACGGCTAAATGAATCGCGCCAAGGCGGCGCTCCTACGGCGCCAGCGTGCTGGGCGCGGCGTAGCCGCTGGCGATGGTCCAGCTGCGCTTGTCGAAGTCCGGCTTCAGGATGCGCGTCTTGATGCCGGGCACGTACGGGAAACGCGTGAAGTCGAGCGGCTGCGCGGTCGCGCCGAGGGTGTCGTAGTCCTTCAGCGCGCGCAGCGCCTTCAGGAAACCGTCGCGGGTGATCTCGCCCGAGGCGATGCAGCGCGACAGCGCCTGCATCTCGACCAAGCCGACCGCGTAGCTGGCCAGGATGTAGTAATCCGGCGGTCCCATCTCGCGGCCGAATTTCTCGTAGGCCGCGACGAACGGCTTCATCAGCGGCACGTCCTCGCCCCAGAACGTGAACGACGTGACCCAGTGGAAGTTCCGGAAGATCGTCGGCGGCACGACTTTGGCGTCGAAGTAACGGTCGATCCACGACGGCGAGTTGCCGACCCAGACCGGTTTGTAGTCGAGCTGGGCGGCGATGCCGAGGATCGGCGCGGTCGCGCTCGGCAGCGTGGTCAGCAGGACGTGGGTCGCGCCGCTGTCCTTCAGCGCGGCCACCACCGCGGTGAAATCCGGCTGGCCCGGCGCGTAGGTCTGCTGCGAGACCACGGTGATGCCGAGCTTGGGTGCGGCTTCGGCCACGCCGTCGTGCCCGTCGGCGCCGTAATCGTCCTGCTGGTAGACCAGGCCGAGCTTGATCTTGTCGGCGCCGCCGGCCTGCTGGACCATCCAGTCGAGGGCGCGCATCGCCTCGACCCGGTACGACGGCCCGATCGGCGGCGTGTACTCGAACTCGGCCATCTTCGAGGCCAGCGAGGCCGGGAACGCGACCATCTTGTTGCGCGCCAGCAACGGACGCAGCGGCAACGTGTTGGGCGTGCCGAAGCTGGTGCCGATGAACAGCACGTCGTCGCGGATCTCGTTGAACAGCTGCACCGAGCGCTGCGGGTTGTAGCCGTGGTCGCGCTCGACCAGCTGGACCTTCCAGCCTTCGGGCAGCAGGCCGCTGCCGCCGGCGTTGATCTGCGCCGCCAGCACGCGCAGCCCGGTGCCCCACGGCCGGCCGATGGCCAGGCCGGGTCCGCTTTCGTCGTTGAGGATGCCGATCGAGACGGTCTTGCCGGCGAGGTCCACGCCCGGCGCGGCCGGCGCCGGGTCTTCGCGGTCGCCACAGGCCGCCATCGCCAGCGCCGCCAGGACCGGGAACAGCAACACGCATCGCTTGCTCACGCAGGAACTCCTCGTCACGAGCAGGGACCGGAAATTTGTTCGGCCGAAGTGTAGCCGCTTCGCGGCGCCACCCCGTCAGGCACCCCGGCGGGGGCGCGCGGCACGCGTGGTATGGTGCGCGCGCCTTGCAGCAGCCGCCTCGCGGGGGCTTGACAATTCCTCCTTATTAACAAATCAGACCCCATCGCCGGGGGGCCGTGAGGCGGGGGGGCCCATCACGAGCCGCTCCATATTTCTCATGTATCTGATTGATTCAAAGAGAAATAATTCTGCAAGTCGGCCGCGACCAAAACGGCGCGAAACCTGTTGCATCCAGGCTACGCAGGGGGGCTGGGCTTTTTCCCCAGAGTTATCCACACAGGGAACAGGCTCGTGAAAGTCGAGCGCCTGGTGGCGGTCGCGGTGCCCGCGCCGCTCTATACGAGCTTCGATTACCGGGTTGGCGATGATTTAACCATTCACGCCGGCGCCCGCGTGCGCGTGCCTTTCGGCGCGCGGAAGGTCGTCGGCATCGCGCTGGCGGCGCCATCCGAACGCCAGGCCCCGGCGCGCAGCTACAAACACGTCACCGAAGTGCTCGATGCCGGCGCGTTGCTGCCCGGCGACATGCTGGAGTTGTGCCGCTTCGCCGCCGAGTACTACCAGCACCCGATCGGCGAGACGCTCGCGACCGCGCTGCCGGTGGGCCTGCGCCAGGGCCGCGCGGCGGAGTTGAAGGCCCCCAAGCATCCGCCGGCCGAAGACGCGCCCGAGCCCGCGCCGAAGCTCACCGATGAGCAGGCGCACGCGCTGGCAACGCTGCGCGAGGGTGACGGCTTCGGCGTGGCGCTGGTCGAGGGCATCACCGGCAGCGGCAAGACCGAGTTGTACCTGCAGCGTGCCGCCGACGTGCTGGCCGCCGGCCGCCAGGTGCTGGTGCTGGTGCCGGAGATCGGCCTCACGCCGCAATTGGCCGAGCGCTTCGCGCGGCGTTTCGGTTCTCCCGTGAAGGGACTTTGGCTGCGACGATCAATCACCCGAACAGCCTCTACGTGTACGGAACCGCGGAGGTCGAGGGCGTGCCGCTCATCGCCATGGAGCTGGC
>JANNLM010000178.1:0-4394 GCA_031396825.1 Gammaproteobacteria bacterium
CCCTTTTTTAGCGCAGCGCTTCGAGCGTGCGCGTCTCACCGTGCTGCATCACCCAGAACTTCTCGGGCGCGACGCGCGCGTCCTTCAGCGCCTGCGCCAACGCCCTGGGCGGCTCGTCCATCGGCTCTTCGGTGAGGCGGAAGGTGCCCCAGTGCATGGCCACCGACTGGCGCGCGGACACGTCCTTGTGGATGCGCACTGCCTCCTCGGGGTTCACGTGCATGGACTTCATGAACCAGCGCGGCGCGTAGGCGCCGATCGGCAGCAGCGCGAGGTCCATCGGGCCCAGCTTGTTGCCGATATCGGCGAAGTCCTTCGAGTAGCCGGTGTCGCCGGCGAAGAACACCTTCTTGCCGCCGGCCTCGAACACGAAGCCGCACCACAGCGTGCGATTGCGGTCGCTGTGGGTGCGGCCGGAGAAGTGCTGCGCCGGCACGGCCGTGACCGAGAAATCGCGGCCGTCGTGGCGCTGCCACCAGTCCAGCTCGACCGCGTTGCCGACCTTGCGGCGCTGCAGCCAGCGCCGCAGGCCCAGTGGCACCACGAACACCGCCTTCGGGTAGTGCCGCGCGAGCCAGCGCACGCTGCCGTCGTCGAGGTGGTCGTAGTGATTGTGCGAGATCAGGATGACGTCGGGCGCCGGCAGGTCGCGCAGCGCCAGCCCCGGCGGCACCAGCCGCTTGGGCCCGGCGAAGTTCAGCGGCGAGGCGCGCGCCGTGAAGTGCGGGTCGGTCAGGACGTTGAGCCCGCCCACCTGCACGAGAAAGGTTGCGTGGCCGATCCAGGTCAGCGTCGGCCGCGTGCGGTTGGCGGCGAGGAAGCCGGGATCGGGCGCGGCCATCGGCGCCTCGAACTTGGCGCCGACCCGGTCCCAGCCCCACAGGAACTTGAGGAAGTCCTTGAGGCCCTTCTTGTCGTGCGGGTAGTTGTTGCGATAGCCGCGGCGGGCGTGATGCTTGGGTTTCATAGGCGGGCGCCAAGTCTAAACGATAGACTGCGGCGCAAATGCACCTGCACAACACCCTGAGCGGCCGCAAAGAGCCCTTCGAGCCGCAGGATCCCAAGCGCGTGACGCTGTACGTCTGCGGGCCGACGGTCTATTCCTTCGCCCACATCGGCAACGCGCGCCCGGCGGTGGTGTTCGACGTGCTGGCGCGCGTGCTGCGCCGCAAGTACCCGGGCGTGCTCTACGCCCGCAACATCACCGACATCGACGACAAGATCAACGCCGCGGCGCAGAAGGAAGGCGTCGGCATCGACGTCATCACCGCGCGCTACGCCAAGGTCTACCACGAGGACATGGCCGCGCTGGGCGTCGCCAGTCCCGATGCCGAGCCGCGCGTGACCGAGCACTTGCCGTCGATCATCGCCATGATCGAGCGGCTCATCAAAGCCGGCCACGCCTACGCTGCCGAAGGGCACGTGCTGTTCGACGTGCCGAGCTACCCGGATTACGGGCAACTGTCGAAGCGCGACCGGCGCGAGATGCTCGCGGGAGCGCGCGTCGAAGTAGCCCCGTACAAGAAGGATCCTGGCGATTTCGTGCTGTGGAAGCCATCCACGCCCGAGCAGCCCGGTTGGGACTCGCCCTGGGGCCGCGGCCGGCCCGGCTGGCATATCGAGTGCTCGGCCATGAGCGAGAAAATCCTCGGCGAGACCATCGACATCCACGGCGGCGGCAGCGACCTGGTGTTCCCGCACCACGAGAATGAGCGCGCGCAGAGCACCTGCGCGCACGGCGGCAAGCCATTCGCGCGCTACTGGGTGCACAACGGCTTCCTGACCATGAACAGCGCGAAGATGGCCAAGAGCGTCGGCAACGTCCTGCTGGTGCACGACCTGGTCAAGCAGCATCCCGGCGAGGCGATTCGCCTCGCGCTGCTCAACGGCCACTATCGCCAGCCGCTCGACTGGACCGACGAGACCGTGCCCAACGCGCGCAAGCAGCTCGACCGCCTGTACGGCGCGCTGCAGAAACTCGAATCCGTGACGCCCGCGCCCGGCGTGAAGGCGCCGGCCGCGTTCGTGGAGGCGCTCGAGGACGACATCAACACGCCGCAGGCGCTGGCGGAACTGTTCGAGCTGGCCCACGCCGCCAACACGGCGCCGACGAGCGAGCACCCGAAGATCAAGGCCGCGCTGCTGGATGCGGCGGGGCTGCTCGGTCTGCTGCAGCAGGCGCCGGAAGCCTGGTTCAAATGGTCGCCGGCGGGCAAGGGCGTGGATGAGTCCGCGATCCAGGCGCTGGTGGACGCACGCACCGCGGCGCGCAAGGCCAAGAACTACGCCGAGGGCGACCGCATCAAGGCGCAGCTCGTGGGGATGGGCGTGGTCCTCGAAGATTCGGCGCAGGGGACGCGCTGGAAGCTCTCCGGCTGATCACTTCTCCCCACGAAGTGGGGAGAGCTCGGCGCGCGCAGCGCGCCGGGTGAGGGGATGTCGAAACGGGGCTCCCCCGTTCGACTACCCAGTGCCAATACCGGTTTGTTGACCCACAGGCGGGACCCAAAATGAAAAAGCTCCGGATCTTCGAACACATCTCGCTGGACGGCGTGATCGAGCACGACGACGGCTACGCGTATGGCGCATGGACCGCGCCGTATCGAAGCCCGGCTGGGCTGGCGGCCGTCATCGAGGCACAGGGCGCGAGTTTCGATCTGCTGCTTGGCCGGCGCACCTACGACATCTGGGCCGGCTTCTGGCCGAAGGCCGGGAACAGTCCGATCGCGGACCCCATCAACGCCGCGACGAAATACGTCGCGACCCACCGGCCGGACAGCCTTGGATGGGGGCCGGTCAAGAACCTGGGCGCGGACATCATCAAGGGTGTTCGCGCCATCAAGTCAAAAGGCGGCCCCGACCTGATCCTCTGGGGAAGTTCGACGCTGACGTCCGTGCTGCTCGGGCAGGGACTGGTCGACGAGGTTGTGCTGTGCGTCTACCCGGTCTTGCTGGGCCGCGGCAAGCGCATGTTCTCGGACAGCGTTGACGCGCGCGAACTCGCCTTCGTCAGTTCGAAGGCCACGCCGACGGGCGTGCTCATGAACACCTATCGGCACGTCGGGTCGCTGCGAGGCTAATCGCCCTGGAACTCGGCGGGCTTGCGGGCCTTGAAGGCCTCGACGCCTCGTTTGGCATCCCGCGACAGCAACAGCCGCAGGAATTTCAGGCGCAGCTTGGACAGCGCTGCGCGCGCACCCTTGGACTGCATGAGGCGCACCGACTCGATCGTGGCCTGCACGCCCAGTGGCGCCTGCGCGGCGATCTGTCCGGCGATGGCGAGCGCCGCCGGCAACGCTTCGCCCGGCTTGACCAGTTTCTGCACCAGGCCAATCCGGAACGCTTCGGCCGCGCCGAGCTCGCCGGCCGTCAGCAGGTACAGGTAGGCGTTGTTGGTGCCGACCGTAACGGGCCAGCGCGCGGTGCCGCCGCCGAAGGGGAAGATGCCGCGGGCGACTTCGGACTGGATGAAGGTGGCGCTTTCCGAGGCGACGGTGACCTGGCCGCTCAGCAGCAACTCGATGCCGAGCGTGTAGCAAGGCCCTTCGACCGCCGTGACCACAGGTTTGCGGCACGCCCGCCGCTGCGCGCCCCAGGGGTCGACCCCGAAGCGCGGGATGATCGGCTTGAACAGTTCCTTCGGCATGTGGGCGACGATCTTCGCGAGGTCGAGGCCGCTGGTGAAATAGCGGCCTTCCGCCCAGAGCACGCCACAGCGCAACTCCTTGTTCCGGTCGAGCTCGGTGTAGGCGCGGGCCAGCTGGCCGATCATCTCGGGATCGAAGGCGTTGAGCTTGTCGGGCCGGTTCAGGCCCATGAGCAGCAGCGGACCGCGGCGTTCAACCAGGATCTTGTCGGTCACAGGATGCTCCTCGAGTAGTCATCGTTTGGTCGCGCGGAAGCAGCCGGTCGTGTGATCGTCCACGACGCCCACCGCCTGCAGGTAGGCGTAGACGATCGTGCTGCCGACGAAACGGAAGCCGCGCTTCTTCAGGTCCGTGCTGATCGTGTCGGACAACGCGGTGCTGGCCGGCACGCCTTTCAGTGAGTTGGGCCGGTTGACGATGGGCTGGTTGCGCACGAACGCCCACAGGTAGTTGCTGAAAGAGCCGAACGCCTTCTGCACGGCGAGGAACGCCTTGGCGTTCGAGACTGCGGACGCGATCTTCAGCCGGTTGCGCACGATGCCCGCGTCCTTCATCAGCGCGCGCTGCTTCGCGGGAGTGAAGCGCGCGACTTTCTTCGGATCGAAACCGGCGAAGGCTTTGCGGTAGCCCTCGCGCTTGCGCAGGATGGTGATCCACGCCAGACCCGCCTGCGCGGCCTCGAGGACCAGGAACTCGAACAGCACGCGGTCGTCGCGGACCGGGCGGCCCCATTCCTTGTCGTGGTAG
>JANNLM010000210.1:0-2977 GCA_031396825.1 Gammaproteobacteria bacterium
GATCGCCGGCAGCGCCTGGGCCACGGCGTGCGCCGTGCCCTTCTGCTGCGCCTGCAGCACCCAGGTCACCTGTGGGAGCGGCCCTTGTGGGAGCGGCCCATGGCCGCGACTCTTTTCGATGCCATCGAACCATTCCCGCACCGCCTCGGCGCCGTGGCCGTGGACCACGTGGCAGGCGGCGGCGTTCAGCGCGCGCGCCGTGTCGAGCACGTGCCCGAGCAGCGGCTTGCCGGCGACGCGATGCAGCACCTTGGGCAGGCGCGATTTCATGCGCGTGCCCTGGCCGGCGGCGAGGATGACGACGTGGAGGGGAGCGGGCATCGCCTTATTCTGCCCGGCAACGCACGGGCCGTGTGGCCCGGCCCTGCTCTAGTGGCAGGTGCGAACCGCGACCAGCGGGTGGGCGCCGTCGAGGCCGATCACCGCCGCCTTGAGCAGGCCCAGCAGGGTGTCGATGTCGCGCGGGCCGCTGCCCAGGTAGCCGCGGCGCTGGCGCGCCATCGCGGCGGTGGCGGTTCGGGCCGTCCACGCGGTGTTGATGAGCTGGCCGTTGATTTCGATGTTCATGTCAGGTTCTCCGGTATCGGTGCGATGGGGTGCCGGACTTAGTTCGAGGCCAGCGCGACGGCGGTCGGCTGGGTACCGGTCCAGTGGTGGTCGACGAGGCTGGCGAATTCGCCATACGAGCCGACGCCGCTGGTCGTCTGCGGGTCCAGCACGTGACCGTTGTCCACCACCACCTGGGCGCCGGCGGCGCCGGTCACCAGCAGGGACACGTGGCAGATCGCGCGGCCGTCCTTCATCTCCGGGTTGGCGGCGCAGGAGTACAGCTCCGTCACTTTGTAGTCCTTGTAGGCGGCCAGCTCCTGGCGCACCTGGGCGACGTGCTCGGTGCAGGGCAGCTTCTCGCCGTTGGCGCGCGCCAGCACCTTCTCGTTGGCGTCGCGGGCGAGGACTTCCAGGCCCTCGGCCCCGAAGTTGACCTCGGCGCACCAGGCCGACAGCTTCGGCGTCTCGCCACCGAAGGCGCAGTAACCTTTGCCCGGGCGCCAGCCGGCGTCGAAGCGGGCGTCGAGTTCCTCGGGGCTGGCGGCCTGCGCGGTCAGCGGCAGGCTCAGCACGGCCAGCATCAGGGTGGCGGCGGCGCGGCGAGTGGCGGTGTTCGTCTTCATTTGAGGTCTCCGTGTGTGTTGATTCAGCGTGTCCACACGTTAAAAGCCGGAGCCTCTTCTCTCTGTCAGGAGACCTTGAGTCTTCGTCGGGAAACCTTGATACCTGCGCCCCAACGCCCGCCCGCAGCCGTTCCTTGTCAGGAAAGCTCGATGGGAAGGGGAAAATCCGCTCGCCGCAGGCGGCGGCGGGTCCAGCGGGGGCCTACTTCGCCTGGGTCAGGCCGTGCGTCATCGCGAACTTCACCAGGTCGGAGAAGTTCGTGATTCCCAGCTTCTGCAGCATCCGGCTGCGATAGGTCTCGACGGTCTTGACCGAGATGTGCAGCTGCTCCGCCGCCTCGCGGTTGTTCTTGCCGTCCACGAGCAGTTGCAGGATGTCGCGCTCGCGCTTGCTCAGGCTCTCCAGCGGGCTGGCCGCGCGCTTCTCGCCCAGATAGCCGGCGACAACCATTTCGTTGATTTTCTCGCTCAGGTAGCGCCGGCCGGCGTGCACGGCCCGCACTGCGGCGACCAGCTCCGCGCCGGCCGAGTTCTTGAGCAGGTAGCCGGTGGCGCCGGCCTCGAGCGCGCGGTAAACGTGCTCGGCGTCGCTGTGCATGGACAGCATGACGATGCGGGTCTCGGGGCGCGCCGCGTGGATCTTCCGCGCGGCCTCCACCCCGTTCATGTCGGGCATGGAGATATCCATGACCACGACCTCGGGCTTCAGCTCCGCCGCCAGGGTGACCGCTTCGCGGCCGTCGGCCGCCAAGCCGACCACACGCATGTCAGCCTGGGCCTCCAGGATGGCCTTGAGGCCATCGCGCACGACGGCGTGATCGTCGGCCACGAGCACGGGGATGTTCGCCATTGCGCGCCATCCTACCCGCAGCACCGCCGCAGGTCATGCCGCGCGCACGGTCTCCTGCCTGACAGTAGGTCCGCAGGCAGCGGCGTGACAGCTTGATGGTCGAGGGGGTGAACCTCTACACGAGGCTACGCGCGCACTTCCGCGTCGCGTTCAGCTAGGTGTGGTGCGTCGGGTTTTGCAGCGACTTCACGAACTCGTAGCGCGCGGCCGCCTCGACCAGCTCTTCCTGGGCGAGCTTGCGGTCCATCTCGGTCTTGGCGCCGGCCAGCTTGGCCTCGGCTTCGGCCTTGGCCTTGGCCGCCGCGGTGGCGTCCGCGTCCTTCTCCCGCAGCGCGGTGTCGGCCAGCACGGTCACGAGCTTGGGCTGCACCTCGAGGATGCCGCCGCCGACGAAGAACTGCAGCATCTGGCCGTCGGCCGTCTCCACGCGCAGCACGCCCGGCTTGAGCGCCGTCAGCAGCGGCGCGTGGCGCGGCGCAATGCCGACCTCGCCCTGCGAGGCCGGCACGAACACCATCCTGGCCTCGCCATGATGGATGTGGCCTTCGGCGCTGACGATGTCGACGTGGATGGTGTTGGCCATGGCGGGCTCTTAGAGCTTCTTCGCCTTCTCGGCGGCTTCTTCGATCGTGCCGATCATGTAGAACGCCTGCTCCGGCAGCGAGTCGTGCTTGCCGTCGACGATCTCGCGGAAGCCGCGGATGGTGTCCTTCAGCGAGACGTACTTGCCCGGCGAGCCGGTGAACACTTCGGCGACGTGGAACGGCTGCGACAGGAAGCGCTGGATCTTGCGCGCGCGGGCGACGATGCGCTTGTCGTCCTCGGACAACTCGTCCATGCCCAGGATCGCGATGATGTCCTTGAGTTCCTTGTAGCGCTGCAGCACGCCCTGCACGTCGCGCGCGGTCTGGTAATGCTCGGCGCCGACCACGTTGGGGTCGAGCTGGCGGCTGGT
>JANNLM010000229.1:0-4500 GCA_031396825.1 Gammaproteobacteria bacterium
CGAGATCGGCGGGCAGGCCGGGCCGGCGGCGCGGCGCCACTTCACGCTGGCGGATGCGGCGCTCGTCACGCTCATCGTCGGCATCGGCGCCGCCTGGTTCTGGTTCGAGTCGCGACCCGCGCCGCCGGCGGTCGCGGCCGCACCCGCGCCGTTGCCGGCCGCCGTCGAAATCCCCGCCCCGGCCCCGACCGGGCCCCCGCCGGCGCAGACGCTCGATGAGTTGCTGCGCGCCGCGCAGCCGCTGCCGCTGGTGCTGTCGCGGCTGCTCGCCGTATGGAGCGCCAACCCGGTCGTCAAGCCGGGCGAGAACGTCTGCCAGGCGCTGGTCCGCGAGCAGATCGGCTGCTACAAGAGCCTCGGCGACTGGAACAACCTGCGCCAGCTCGACCGCCCCGCGATCCTGACGCTGTCGAGCGGCCGCGGCGGCGTGCAGCACGTGCTGCTGCGCGAGCTCGGCACCGACCAGGCACTGCTGGAGACCGCCGCCGGCCCGATGCAGCTGCCGCTGACGCAGATCGACCTGCTGTGGACCGGCGAATTCCTGCTGCTGTGGCGGCGCGAGAGCCCCGAGTCGTACATCGGCGCCAAATCCAGGCCGGGCTCGATCGTCTGGCTGCGCCAGCAGCTGGCGGAAGCCGAGGGGCGCGCCCTGACGCCGCCGGTGTCGGCCGTGTGGGATGCCGAGCTGCGCGAAGCCCTGGAGCGCTTCCAGGCCGCGCACGGACTTGGCCGCGTCGGCCATGCCGGGCCGCGCACGCTGATCGCGCTGTCCAACCTGAAACCCCCGACTGGCACGCCGACGCTGGCGGCCGCTGCGCCCGATGTCCCTCATCCTTGATGCGCTGAAGCGCGCCGAGCGCGAGCGGCAGGCCGATCCGCCGCCGCCGCCGGCGCCGGACGTCGTCGCCATGCCGGGACGCGCCGCGCCGGCGCCGCGCCCGGGCGTGCGCATCGTCAGCGTTGTCGTCTTCGGCGGCGGCCTGGCGCTCGCCGCGCTGCTGCTGTGGGATGCGTTCCGCACGCCTGCGCCGCCGGCTCCGGCTCCGGCTGCGGCAACCGCGCCCCCGCGGCAACCGGAAGTGATCCAGGCGCGGCCGGCGCCTCCGCCCGCCACCGCAGTGCCGGGCACCGAGGCTGTGGCCTCGCTCGACGACCTCAGCGACGAGCCGGAACTCGACGCGGCGCCGGAACCGGCGCCCGCGCCGAAGCCGAAGGGCAAGCCGGTGCCACCGACCGCCATCGCGACGCGCCCGTTGCCGCCGCCGGCGACCGTTCCGCCACAGGAAATCAGTCCGGCACCGGCGACGACGGTCGCCCCCGCCCCGCAGCCGGCGCCCGCACCGCCCGCCGTGTCTGCGCCGCTCGCCCAACCACCGGCCGCCCCTCCAGCAGAGGTCCCGCCCGCGCTGACGCAGCCGGCGCCGCTGCGGAAATTCCGCGAGATGCCGCCCGATTACCGCGCCGATTTCCCGGCGCTACGGGTCGAGATTCACGTCTACGAGCAGGCGCAGGCGCGGCGCTTCGTGATGGTGAACGGCCGCAAGTACCGCGAGGGCGAGCGCCTGGCGGAAGGCCCGTCTCTCATCGAGATCGTGCCGGAGGGCATGGTCCTCGAGTACCGCGGCGAGAAGGTGCTCTACACGCTCGGCCGGTAGGCCTACTTGCCGACGGCCCTGGGCAGCGCCGTCAGCTCGGCCAGCGCGGCATCGAGGCGCTTGAAGCCCTCGGCGATGTCGGCCTCGGGGATGACCAGCGACGGCGCGATGCGCAACACGTCCGGGCCCGCGATCAGGCACCAGACACCGTGGCGCAGGCCCGCGTTGACGATGTCCTTGGCCTTGCCCTTCCACGGCCCGCTCATCGGCGCGCCGATCAGCAGGCCGGCGCCGCGCGGCGCCTCGAACAGGCCGTAACGTTTCGCCAGCGCGATGAGCCCCTCGCGCACCAGCTCGCCGCGATGCTTGACGCCGGCCAGCAGCGCCGGATCGGTGACCACGTCGATCACCGCCTCGCCGACCGCGCACGCCAGCGGGTTGCCGCCGTAAGTCGAGCCGTGCGAGCCGAACGGCAGCGACTCGGCGTATTCCGCCGTGGTCAGCATGGCGCCGATCGGGAAGCCGCCGCCCAGGCCCTTGGCCGAGGTCAGCACGTCGGGCGTCACGCCCATGCCCTGGTACGCGTACAGCGCGCCGGTGCGGCCGATGCCGGTCTGGATCTCGTCGAAGATCAACAGCGCCTTGTGCTTGTCGCACAGGGCGCGCGCGCCGCGCAGGAACGCCGGGTCGGCCGGCAGGATGCCACCCTCGCCCTGCACCGGCTCGATCACCACCGCGCAGGTGGCGTCGGACATGGCGCTTTCCAGCGCGCCCAGGTCGTTGAACGGCAGGTGCGTGATGCCGCCGGGCAACGGCTCGAAGCCGCGCGTGTATTTTTCCTGCCCACCGACGCTGACCGTGAACAGCGTGCGGCCGTGGAAGGCGTTGACGAACGAGATGATCTCGTTCTTGTGGGGACCGAACTTGGTGTGGGCGTGGCGGCGCGCCAGCTTGAAGGCGGCCTCGTTGGCCTCGGCGCCGGAATTGCAGAAGAACACGCGCTGGGCAAAGGTCGCCTCGCACAGCTTCCTGGCGAGCCTTAGCGCCGGCTCGTTGGTCATGACGTTGGACAGGTGCCAGAGCTTCTGGGCCTGCGCATTCAGGGCCGCCACCAGCTTCGGGTGGCAGTGGCCGAGCACGGTCACCGCGATGCCGCCGGCGAAGTCCACGTACTCGCGGTTCTGCTGGTCCCAGAAGCGGCTGCCCGCGCCACGCACCGGGATCAGGTCCGCGGGCTGGTAGTTCGGGACCATCACCTCGTTGAACGTCTGCCGGGTCACATTGTCCATACGGTCACCTTACCCCAACAAAAAGGCCCATCTGCGGGCCGTCAGGAATGGATGGTGGAGCGGAAGGGGATCGAACCCTCGACCTCTGCATTGCGAACGCAGCGCTCTCCCAGCTGAGCTACCGCCCCACGAAAACCCGCGAATCCCATGAAACCGAACCTCGCGAGGGCGCGTATTCTAGGGGCTATGACCTCCAAACTCCACACGCTGAAATCCCTCCTGACCGCCCTCCTGGCCGCGCTCGCCGGCATGCCGCCGGCGTTCGCCGCGGCGCCGGTCGACCCGCCTGCCTTGTACCGCGAAGGCGAGGTGCTGGTGAGGTACCGCGCCGGGGTTTCGACCGCCCAGACGCAGGCCTTGCACGGCAAGCTCGGGCTGTTCGCCAAGCGCAGCCTCACCCACGGCCGCACCGAGCTGCTGCAACTGCCGCAGGTCACCACCACGGCCGCCGCGCTGGCGCTGCTCAAGGGCGATCCGGCGGTCGAGATCGCGGAGCCCAACTTCCTGCGCTTCCCGCGCATCGCCTGCACCGACAACACCGGCCTGTTCTGCCCCAACGACCCCCTGTTTGCCGAGCTGTGGGGCCTGCGCAGCATCGGCCAGGCGAACTACGCCAATCCGACCGACCCGTCGCTCGCCAGCATCCCCGGCGCCGACATGGACATGCTGGAGGCGTGGGACCCGGGCGGCGACGGCACCTTCGAGCGCATCGGCAACAACACGGTGACGATCGCCCTCGTCGACGACTCGTTCGTCATCGGGCATGCCGACCTGTCGGCCAACTTCGTGGCCGGCTACGACTTCGAGAACAACGACAGCGACGTCGGCCCGGATACCGGTAACGACGGCCACGGCACGCTGGTGGCCGGCGCCGCCGGCGCCATCGGCAACAACACCACCGGCGTCGCCGGCACGGCGTGGAACGTCAAGCTGATGCCGCTCAAGTTCGGCTTCGACAGCGCCGATCACATCGCGGCGCTGGAATTCGCGCGCGACTACGACATCGCCAACGCCGGCCAGCGCGTCATCGTCAACGCCAGCTTCGGCGGGCCGCTGTTCTCGCAGCTGGAGGAGGACGCCGTCAATGACCTCGCCGCCAACAACATCCTCTACGTCGCGTCCGCCGGCAACGACGACTCGAACACCGACATTGCCAGGCTGAACTACCCGGCCAACCTCGATGCGCCCAACATCGTCTCGGTGGCCGCCACCAACCGCCAGGACGCGCTCGCCAGCTTCAGCCAGTACGGCGCCATCACCACGGACGTCGCCGCGCCGGGCCTGCAGATCGTGACGACCCTGAGCCCGAGCGGCTATGCGACGGCGAACAACTGCCCGAACACCGGAGCGTGCGGCGTCAGCGGCACGTCGTTTTCCTCGCCCTACACCGCCGGCATCGCGGCGCTGATCCTGTCCGAGTTCCCGGCCGCGACCGTGGCCGAGGTCAAGGCGCGGTTGATCGAGGGCGCCGAGGACGGCGACGAAGTCAACCTGCGCACCGCGGGCGGCCGCGTCAACGCGGCGCAGTCACTCGACCTGGCGCCGCGGCCCTCGCTGGTCATTACCGGCCTCGACTGGCTCGACCTGAACAACGCGCTCGACCCGGGCGAATCGAC
>JANNLM010000221.1:0-9055 GCA_031396825.1 Gammaproteobacteria bacterium
GCGGTGAGGAACGGCCGGAGCTTCTGCATGCGGGCTGGACTATAGCGCGGAGTCAGCCACCCGGAGCCTTGTGAACGTGCGCGGGCTTGACCTGCGGCACGTAGCCTTCCGGGCAATCCACGGTGTGCGCCTTCGGGTCCATGCCCTTCATGCCCTTGGTGTCGGGCATCGGGTGCTGGGCCTGTTGCGCGGACTTGTCCTTGTTGGGCACGCAGCCTTCGTGCGGATCCTTGGCTTGCTGGTCATGCAGCTTCGGGTCCATGCCCTGCATGCCCTTGGTCTGCGGCATCGGGGCCTTGTCCTCGGCCAGGGCGACCGGACCGGCGCAAGCCAGCGCCAGCGCCATTGCCGCGGCCGCCGTGTACGCAATGTTCCTCATGGGGGTCTCCTGCGAGGGGTGGTAACTGTGGCCCCAGCATGGTGGCCGCCGGGCGAGGCCGCATTGACCTGCGTCAGTAACGGACGCACCGTGACGGTGCATCGTGTCGCCTCCGGATCTGACTCCAGGGTCTATGAATCCCATGAAGTACACCTGCCCGATGCATCCGCAGGTCGTGCGCGACGCGCCCGGCAGCTGCCCGTTGTGTGGCATGGCGCTGGAGCCGATGACGCCGCGCCTCGAGGAAGGCGAGAACGCGGAGCTGGCGGACATGACGCGGCGCTTCTGGATCAGCGCTGCACTCACGCTGCCGCTGCTGTGGGCGCTGGTCGGTGAGGCCGTTCCCGCTCTGGACCCGATGCGCATCCTCGGCCACACCACCGCGGCATGGGCGGAATTGCTGCTGGCGACGCCGGTCGTGCTGTGGGGCGGGGCGCCGTTCTTCGCGCGCGGCTGGCAGTCGCTGGTCACGCGCCACCTGAACATGTTCACGCTGATTGCGCTGGGCACGGGCGCGGCGTGGGGTTTCTCGCTGCTGGCGACGGTCGCGCCCGGCGTGCTGCCGCCCTCATTCCGCCTGGCGAGCGGCGCGCCGCCGCTGTACTTCGAGGCCGCCGCCGTGATCACGACGCTGGTGCTGCTCGGCCAGGTGCTCGAGCTGCGCGCCCGCTCGCAAACCTCGAGCGCCATCAAGGCGTTGCTGAAACTGGCGCCGCGCACCGCGCATCGCGTGCAAGGCGATGTCGAGACCGACGTCGACATCGAGGCGGTGCAGGAGGGCGACCGCTTGCGCGTGCGGCCCGGCGAGAAGATCCCGGTGGACGGTCGCGTCGTCGTCGGCGCGAGCCACGTCGACGAGGCCATGCTGACCGGCGAGCCGGACCCGGTGCGCAAGGGCGCCGGCGACAAGGTTTCCGCCGGCACGGTCAACGGCACCGGCAGCTTCGTCATGGGTGCCGAGCACGTGGGCGCCGAGACGCTGCTGTCGCAGATCGTGCACCTGGTGGCCGAGGCACAGCGCTCACGCGCCCCGATCCAGCGGATGGCCGACGTCGTGGCGGCGTGGTTCGTGCCCGCGGTGGTGCTGACTGCGGTCGCGAGCGCTGCGGCGTGGGCTGCGTTCGGCCCGCCGCCCGCGCTGGCGCACGCACTACTGGTGGCCGTTTCGGTGCTGATCATCGCCTGCCCCTGCGCGCTCGGCCTCGCCACCCCCATGTCGATCATGGTCGGCGTCGGGCGTGGCGCCACCGAGGGCGTGTTGATCCGCGACGCGGCGGCGCTCGAGGCGCTGGAGAAAATCGACACGCTCGTCGTCGACAAGACCGGCACGCTGACCGAGGGGCATCCGACGCTGCGGGACGTCATCGAGGCAGCAGGCATCAGCGAAACCGAAGTGCTGCGGCGCGCCGCGGCGGTGGAAGCGTCGAGCGAGCATCCGCTGGCGCGCGCCATCGTCGACATGGCGCGCGAAAAGGGCCTGGCGCTGCCGCCGGCGACGGACTTCGGCTCGGACCCGGGCCTGGGCGCCTGGGGCAAGGTGGACGGGCACACGGTGATGGTCGGCAACCTGCAGTTGCTGCACGCGCACCAGCTCGATCCGGGCGATTTCTACCACCGGGCCGACGTGGCACGCGCGCGCGGCGCGACTGCGGTGTACGTCGTGCTCGACCGCCGCGTCGCGGGCCTCATCGTGATCGAGGACGCGATCAAGCAGACCACGCCCGAGGCGATCGCGGCGCTGAAGGCCGCGGGTATCCGCCTGATCATGCTGACCGGCGACGACGCCAGGACCGCGCAGGCGGTCGCTGCGACGCTGGGCCTGGACGAAGTCATGGCCGACGTGCGGCCGCAGGACAAGGCCGCGATCGTCAAACGCCTGCAGGGCGAGGGGCGCGTCGTGGCGATGGCGGGCGACGGCGTCAACGACGCGCCGGCGCTGGCCCAGGCCGACGTCGGCATCGCCATGGGCACCGGCACGGACGTCGCGATGGAATCGGCCAGCGTCACCCTCGTCAAGGGTGACCTGCGCGGCATCGTGAAAGCCGTGCGCCTGTCGCGCCGGACGATGCGCAACATCCGCCAGAACCTGTTCTTCGCCTTCGTCTACAACGCGCTCGGCGTGCCGGTCGCCGCCGGCGTGCTATACCCGTTCTTCGGCGTGCTGTTGTCGCCGGTCATCGCCAGCGCGGCGATGAGCCTGTCGTCGGTCTCGGTGATCGCCAACGCGTTGCGGCTGCGGCGCGCCGCGCTGTAGGGCTCGCGGGGCTCAGGAGCGCTGGCGCCGGGCCGGTGCGCCACGGCAAGTGTTGGCTACCGCACCGACCTTCCTGCGAGCCGAAGTCCATCCTGCCTTGCCGCGGGTCGCCGGGACCTTCCGTCATGAGCACAATCCAAGTCATTCGCCATGCCATCGGCGGGCGCTGCTGCCTGATGCTCACCTATCGCAACTATTCCCGCGTGGTCGAACCCTACGCGCTCGGCGTCGACGCGGTCGGGGTCCTGGTGCTGCGCGCCTACCAGGTCAGCGGGGGCGACGAAGTGCAGCCCATCGGCTGGAAGACCTTCGAGGTCGCCGCGATCGCTGGCGCCGCCATCCTCGGCGAGCGCTCCAGCGAAGCGCGCGCGCCGGGCCCGGACTCCGGCGGCACACTCAACGTCACCTGCTGAACCACCGCGCCGGCGGCGTTGATGCAGGTCAATGCCGCGGCCGCGTCGCGGCGGTGAAATGACGGCCAAGTCCCACCGCAGGAGTCGTGCCCATGAAGGACACCGGACCAATCGACGTCAGCGATGCGCTGGTGCTGCCGGCGCTGGAATCGCCTGCGCCGGTCGCCTCGGATCCGGCCTTGCCCGATTACCTGGTGCGGTACTACGCCTGGGCCTACCTGTGGCCCGCGGCGGTGTGGTTCTTCGACCACCAGCCGATCATCAACGCCATCCTGTTCGGCAACTACCGCCGCATCATGGACGCGACGCTGCGCCTGCTGGCGCCGCGGGGCGCCGGCCGCACGCTGCAGATCGCCGGCGTCTACGGCGAACTGACGCCAACGCTGGCGCGCCACATCGACGACCTGCACATGATCGACGTCGCGCCGGTGCAGCTCGAGGCGGCGCAGCGCAAGCTGGCGGCGGTCGGGCGCAGCGCGCAGGTGGCGCGCATGAACGCCGAGTCGCTGCGCTATGCCGACGCGAGCTTCGACACCGCGCTGATGTTCCTGCTGCTGCACGAGCTGCCGGCCGACGCCCGCCGCCGCAGCCTGGCCGAGGCGGTGCGGGTGCTCAAGCCCGGCGGCCGCCTGGTCATCGCCGAGTACGGCGAGAAGCGGCGCCATTTCTTCCACCGCTTCGCGCCGATGCGCTGGATCCTGGAATTTGCCGAGCCCTTCCTCGGAGCCTTCTGGCGCGAATCGCTGGTCGACGTGCTGCGCGAGTGCGCCGCGTCGGTCGGGCGCCACGCCGAGCTCGAAGAGCAGGTCGACATCTTCGGCGGCTTCTACCGCGTCGCCCGTTTCCGCGTCGAGTAGCGCGACCGTGAAGCGGCGCGCCAGCGACGCCCTCGAGACGCGGCCGCTGTTCCGCAACCTCGCCCTCTCGCGGCTGGGCCTCGGCGTCGGCCTGCGCCTGGGCGGACACCTGCTGGCCAACGCCCTGCGCGGCGAGGACGCGCGCGAGCGCGCCGACCGCGATTTCTACCGCGATCAGGCCACGGCGCTGGCCGACGAGCTCGGCCGGCTCAAGGGCAGCGCGATGAAGGCCGGACAGCTGCTGGCGCTGCTCGGCCAGAACGTGCTGCCCGACGAGGCGCTGGCGACGCTGTCGCAGCTCAACGAGCTGTCGCGCCCGGTCGCCTGGGCGGCGCTCGAGCCGGCGGTGCGGCGCGCGCTCGGGCGCGACGCCATGGCGGAGCTCGAGTTCGACGAAACGCCGATCGGTGCGGCCTCGCTCGGCCAGGTGCATCGCGCGCGGCGCCGCCGCCGCGACGGCGCGCAGCTGTGCTTCAAGATCCAGTATCCGGGCGTGGCCGAGGCCATCGACAGCGACGTGCAGTCGCTCGGCCGGCTGCTGCTGCTGTCGCGCATCGCGCCGCACGACCTCGACCTCCATCCGCTGCTGACCGAGCTGCGGCGCCTGCTGCACCACGAAACCGATTACGCGCGCGAGCGCGCCTTCACCGAGGAGTACGCGCGGCGGCTCGAAGGCGACCGCCGCTTCGTCGTGCCGCGTATCTACCCCGAGTACTGCAGCTCTCGCGTGCTGGCGATGAGCTACGAGGACGGCCTCGGCGTGCAGGACGACGCCGTGCAGGCGCTGCCGCCGAAGCGGCGCAACGCCTTCGCCTCCGCGCTGATCGAACTGTTCCTCGCAGAGCTCTTTGACTGGGGCCTGGTCCAGACCGATTCCAATTTCGGCAATTACCGCTTCCGGCTTTCGCCGGACGGCGACCGCATCGTGCTGCTGGACTTCGGCGCGTGCCGGCGCTTCGACGCGGGCTTCGTCGACGGCTACCGCGACATCGTGCTCGGCGCGCTGCTGCGCGACACGCCGCGCGTGGTGCGCGGCTCGACGCAGCTGCGCATGCTGCGCCCGGACCTGCCGGAGGAGATCTACGCGGGCTACGCGCGGGCCTGCCAGATCATCGTCGAGCCGTTCAACGATCACGCGCGCGACGGCACCCCGCCAGCAGCGCTGAGCGCCCAGGGCGCCTACGTCTGGCGCGGCTCCGACCTGCTCAGCCGCGCATCGGCCGCCACCGCGCGCAATGCCATGACCGTGCATTTCCGCCTGCCGCCGCCGGAGCTGGTGTTCCTGAACCGCCGGCTCATGGGCACCTTCCTGCTGCTGGGCGCCCTCGGCGCCGAGCTCAACGCCCGGCCGCTGCTGATGCAGGCGCTGGGCCTGGATTCCGGCGGGCGGCCTAAGCCCGGCAAATTGACGCAAGTCAATGGCGCACAAGGGGATATCGCCTAAGTTGAAGGCGTGAAACCGGGCCTCGACGAGGGCCGTCCCATGCCTGACCCAAGCTCACCCATGGATGGAGCCGCTGCCGGCATCGCGATGCAGCGCGCCGTTGCCGCGGAGCAGGACGCCCGACGCGCGATCGCCGAGGCTGAAACCGCCGCCGCGGCCGCGGTCGAAGCCGCGCACGCAAGCGCGCGCGCGATCCTGAACGCCGTGCCGGGACGCATCATGCGACTGCGCGAGCGCGGCGCGCGCACCGTGCATAAAGCGCTCGCCACGCTCGCCGCCGAGGAAGCCGCCGCCAGCGCACGCCTGCGCGAGGCGGACTACGCGCCGGGGCTGCTCGAGCGGACCGTCGCGCGCCTCGCCGGGCGCCTGACCGGAGGCGGCGCATGACGTTCGATTACGCGGGTGCTCGCGCCCAGGCGCGCTACGGCCAGCGGCTGACCGAAGGGCAGTGGGAGCGGCTGGCCCGCGCGCCGGATTTCGCGCTGTACGTGCAGGGCGCGCGCGAAACCGCGCTGCGGCCCTGGGTCGCGAACCTCGACGCCGCGGTGCCGCCGCACGTGCTGGAGGCCGCGCTGCGCGCGCAGTTCCGCGCGCGCGTGCGCGCCGTCGCCGCCTGGACGCCGCAGCCCTGGCGCGCCGCGCTGCGCTGGATCGAGACGCTGCCGGACTTGCCGGTCGCCCGCCACCTGCGCGGCGGCGAGACGCAATACGACTGGATCGCCGCGGACCCGGTGCTCGCCGCCGCCGCCGTGCGCACACCGGACGACTGGCTCGATCGCTGGCGTTCGCTGTGGCCCGACGATCGCGCGGCGCGCGCGGCGCTCGAGCGCCTGGTGCGCGCGGTGCGCGCCGTCGCGGCCGCCGCCGTCGAGCAGGACGCGGACGTCGCGCGGGCGCGGATCGAGCCGATCCTGCGCCGGACCTTCCGCCGCCACACGCGCGCGCCGGCCGGGCTGGTCGCCTGGCTCGCGTTGTCGTGGCTCGAGCTGGCGCAACTGCGCGGCGCGCTGCTGCGCCGCCGGTTTGCGCTCGCGCCGGAGGCCGCCGCCCCATGACGCTGCGCACCCGCCCCGCGCGCTGGTTCGAGGCGCTGATCCCGCGGCCGAGCGCGGCGCGCGCGGTCGAGCTGCTCGCGGCCTCCGGTTGCGTGCAGCTCGAGAAGGAGCGCGGCCGCGTGGCCGCACTGCCGGACCTGTCGGCCCTGGCGCAGCCGCTCGACGCGTATCGCGTCCTGCGCCAGCGCTACCGGGGCTACTGGCCGGCGCCGGATTTCCCGCGAACCTCGCGCGACGACCTGCTCGAGGACCGGCTCGCCGCCGCGCTGGCGCAGGTGCAGCGCTGGGAGCAGCAGGCCGTGCCGCGGGTGCAGCGCATCGAAGCGCTGCACCGCGAGCGCCACGACCTGCGCCGCATCGCCGAATTCCTGAACCTGGTGGTGGACCGCGACGACCTCGACCTTGGCGCCGTGGCGACGGCGCGCCCGCCGCTGGCCGGGGTGCTGCTGGCGCTGGCCGACCCTGCGCCGGTGCCGGCGATCGCCGAGAGCATCGTCGTCGCGCATGCCGGCATCGCGCCGACCCGCTACCTGCTGGCGCTCGGCCCGGACGCCGAGATCCGCGAGCTGGCGCAGGCGGTCGGCGGCCGCGAGGCGCAGCTGCTGCCGCTGCCGGCCTGGCTGGCCGGAACCCCGGCGCGGGCGCTGGCGCAGGTGTCGGAGCGGATCGAGGCGCTCGACCTCGAGCTGGAGGCGCAGTTCGCGGAGCTCTCGACGCTGGCCGATGCCGGCGGGTTGCGCGGTGCGCTCGGCGAGCTGCACCGGCTCGAGTGGTTCGCGCGGCACCTGGAAGGCATTCCGGTCAGCGAGTACCTGGCGCGCGTGACCGGCTGGACCTGCGCCGCGACGGCGGAGGTCCTGTCGCAGCCGCTGCAGGATGCCGGCATCGCCGGCGTGATGAGTTTCCTGCCGGCACCGCGCGGCATGTACCCGCCGACGCTGACCGACAACCCGTGGTGGGCGCGGCCGTTCGAACTGTTCGTGAAACTGGTCGGCACGCCCGGCCGCAACGAGGCCGACCCGACGCTGCTGGTCGCCTTCATCGCGCCGCTGCTGTTCGGTTACATGTTCGGCGACGTCGGGCAGGGCGCGATCCTGCTCGGCGCCGGGCTGTGGCTGCGCAAGCGCTGGCCCGCGCTCGGCATGCTGATCCCGGGCGGGCTGCTGGCGATGGTGTTCGGCGTCGCTTTCGGCAGCGTGTTCTGCAACGAGCGCCTGCTCGCGCCGCTGTGGCTGGCGCCACTCGAGAATCCGCTGACCGTGCTCGGCGCGCCGCTGGCGCTCGGCGCCGCGCTGATCCTGGCCGGCCTCGTGCTGCAGGGCGTCGAGGAGCACTGGGCCGGGCGCGGCAAGGCCTGGTTCGAGGCGGACGCGGGGCTGATCGCGCTGTACACCGGGCTGTGGCTGGTGATCTGGCAGCGTGCCGCCGGCGCCGCGCTGATCGCCGCCGGCACGCTGTGGTTCGTGCTCGGGCCGGCGCTGCAGCCGCCGCGTGAACGGCACGAGTCGCTCGGCGCGCACGCCGGCGAGCTGCTCGAGCGGCTGCTGCAGCTCGGCGTCAATTCGCTGTCGTTCCTGCGGGTCGGCGCGTTTGCCATCGCGCACGCCGGCCTCGCCGCGGCCGTGACCAGCCTCGCGCACGCCGCCGGCGATGCCGGCTGGCTCGTGCTGGTGCTGGGCAACGTGCTGATCCTCGTGCTCGAGGGACTCGTGGTCTCGGTGCAGACCACGCGACTGATCCTGTTCGAATTCTTCGTCCGATTCGTGCGCGCCGAAGGCAGGCCGTTCCGCGCGCTGATTCCCCCTTCGGCCGGCTGACGCCATGACCGGGAGATGCCCATGACCGCTTCGATTCCGCTGCTCCGAACCCTCGCATTCCTCGTGCCGGCGACGATCCTCGCCGCAGTCGCCAGCGTGATCCTGTGGCTGCCGCCGGCGCTCGGCGCCGAGCCGGGCGCCGCTGCGCTGCCCGTCGAGGCGCTCAACTGGGGCTTTGCCGCCGCCGCCCTGGCGACCGGCGCCTCGTCGATCGCGGCCGGCTACGCGGTGGCCGCGGTCGGCAGCGCCGGCGTCGGCGCGCTGGCCGAGAAGCCCGAGTTGATGGGCCGCGTGCTGGTGCTGGTCGGCCTGGCCGAGGGCATCGCGATCTACGGCCTGATCGTCTCGATCCTGATCCTGAACCGGCTGGGCTGACGATGAAGCCGCTGTTCATCGGCGACGAGGCGAGCGCGGCGGGCTGGCGCCTGGCCGGCTTCGACGTGCGGGTCGCGCTGCCGTCCGCTGCCGCGGCGCAGCTCGCGGCTGCGCTGCGGGCCCGGCCGCCGCTGATCCTGGTCGGCGCCGGCTGCGCCGCGGCGGTCCCAAGCGCAGACCTCGACGCGGCGCTTGCGGCCTTCTCGCCGCCGGTCGTCGTCGTGCCGGACGCCGCTCGCCCCACGGTCCTGCCCGACCTCGCGCCGCGCGTGGCCGCGACGCTGGGGATCGCCGCATGAGCAACGGCGCTGCCGGACTCGCCGCGCTGCTGCGCTACGTCGCCGAGGCGCGCGACCGCACGCTGGCCGAGATCCGGCGCAAGGCCGCGGCCGAGGCGCTGGCGCTGACGCGCGCTGCGCGCGGCAAGGCGGCGGCGCAGGTGCGCGAAGCGCTGCGCGAGG
>JANNLM010000257.1:0-2940 GCA_031396825.1 Gammaproteobacteria bacterium
CTGCGCCTCGATCAGGCGCTCGGCAATGCGCGCCCGGATGCGTGTCATCGGTACGCGCTGCTCCTCACGCGCCCCGGCGATCGCCGGGCGCGGTGCCGGGGCTGGAGCCGCGGCCTTGGCCGCAGCGGGTGCAGCGGGTGCAGCGGGTGCTGCGCCCTGCCTGGGCAACTGCATGGTCACGTCTTCGCGCGTGAGGCGACCGCCCTTGCCGGTGCCGGTCATGCCCTCGCCCGACACGCCGGCCTCGGCCAGCATCTTGCGCACGGCCGGGCCCTGGCCTGTCGGAGCGGCTTTAGCCGCGACGGTCGCGCCTGAAGCCTGCCCTGAGCTTGTCGAATGGGGCGCTCCTACAGGCGCGGCAGCAGCCGCGCCGCCGGCTTCCATGATCGCCAGGATGTCGCCGGCCTTGACCGTCGCGCCGGTGGCCAGGCGTACTTCTTTCAGCACGCCGTCGGCGGTAGCCGGCACTTCCAGCATGACCTTGTCGGTCTCGAGGTCGACCAGGTTCTCCTCGCGGCTGACGCGCTCGCCCGCCTTCTTGTGCCAGGACGCGACCGTCGCGGACTGGACGGATTCCGGCAGGTTCGGGACGCGAATTTCGATGCTCATGGTTGTTGGCCTTGGTTCTATGGAATGACGCGGTCTTTTTCACGCTTGCCGGCGGTCAGCGCCTGCTTCACCAGTTCTTCCTGCTCTTTCTGGTGCACCTTGAGGTAGCCGACGGCGGTCGTTGAAGTGCCCTTGCGGCTGACGTAGATCAGTTCGTGCCGGTCGCCGATGTACGCCAGCAGCTTGTGCTTGATCTGGTACCAGGCGCCCTGGTTCTCGGGCTCCTCCTGGCACCACACCACCTCGGCGGCGTTCGGGTACTTCGCCAGCGTCTCGTTGAAGCCGTCGCGCGGGAATGGGTACAGCTGCTCGATGCGCACCAGCGCCACGCTGCCGGCGTCGTGCTTCTTGCGCCCCTCGAGCAGGTCGAAGTACACCTTGCCCGAGCAGAACACGATGCGCCTGACCTTCTTCGGGTCGATCGGCTCGGACTCGCCGATCACCGGCATGAAGCGGCCCTTGGTCAGGTCGTCGAGCGAGGACACCGACTGCGGATGGCGCAGCAGGCTCTTGGGCGTCATCACCACCAGCGGCATGCGCAGCGAACGCTTCATCTGCCGGCGCAGCATGTGGAACATCTGCGCGGGCGTGGACGGCACGCATACCTGCATGTTGTCCTGCGCGCACAACTGCAGGTAGCGCTCCAGGCGCGCCGACGAGTGCTCGGGGCCCTGCCCTTCGTAGCCGTGCGGCAGGAACAGCGCCAGCCCGCACAGCCGGCCCCACTTGGCCTGGCCGGCGGCGATGAACTGGTCGATGACGACCTGCGCGCCATTGGCGAAGTCGCCGAATTGCGCTTCCCAGATCACCAGCGAGTCCGGGTCGGTCGTGCTGTAGCCGTACTCGAAACCCATCACGCCCTCTTCCGACAGCAGCGTGTCGTTGACGATGAAGGCGTACTTGCCCGGTGCGATATGGCGCAGCGGCGTGATGCTGGTGCCGGTCTTGGCGTCGTGCAGCGTCGCGTGGCGGTGGAAGAACGTGCCGCGCCGCGCGTCCTGGCCCGACAGGCGCACCGCAAAGCCCTCGTTGACCAGCGTGGCGTAGGCCATGGTCTCGGCGAAGCCCCAGTCCATCGGCTGCTCGCCCGCCGCCATCTTGCGCCGGTCCTCGAGCACCTTGACCAGGCGCGCGTGCGGCGTGAAGCCGTCCGGCAGCTTGAGCAGCTTGTCGGACAGCATGCGCAGCGAGTCCGCCGGCACCGAGGTGTCGGCCGGCGTGGCCCAGGTGCCCTTCTTGTAGTTGGCCCAGTTGACCGTGTGCTTGTTGCCGACCAGGCCGAGCGTGGTGCGCACCAGGTTTTCGCCCTTGTCGAGGCCCTCGCGGTATTCGCGCGCGAACTGCTCGGGCTCCTCCTTGCCGACCGTGCCCTCCTCCACCAGCTTGCGGCCGTAGATCTGGAACGGCGTCGGATGCTTCTTGATCGCCTCGTACATCATCGGCGAGGTCACCGACGGCTCGTCGGCCTCGTTGTGCCCGAGGCGGCGGTAGCAGCACAGGTCGATGATGACGTCCTTGTGGAATTCGTTGCGGAAATCCATCGCCAGCTTGGTCACGAACACCACGGCTTCCGGATCGTCGCCGTTGACGTGGAACACCGGCGCTTCGACCACCTTGGCCAGGTCGGTGCAATAGCGGCTGGAGCGGGCCTCGTGGTTGGGCCGCGCCTCGATCGGGTTGGGCGTGGTGAAGCCGATCTGGTTGTTGACCACGATGTGCAAGGTGCCGCCGGTGCCGTAACCCTTGGCCTGCGACAGCTGGATGGTCTCGAAGCACACGCCCTGGCCGGCGAAGGCGGCGTCGCCGTGGATCAGCACCGGCACCACGCGCTGGCCGGCCTCGTCGCCGCGGCGCGTCTGCCGGGCCTTGACCGAGCCTTCGACCACCGGATTGACGATCTCGAGGTGCGAGGGATTGAACGCCAGCACCATGTGGATGCGCTTGCCGCCGATGTCGACGTCGGTCGAGAAGCCCATGTGATATTTGACGTCGCCCTCGGGCGCCACCTCCGAGATCGCGTACTTGCCCTCGAACTCGGCGAACAGGTCCTTGGGCGACTTGCCCAGCACGTTGACCAGCACGTTGAGGCGGCCACGATGGGCCATGCCGATGATCATCTCCTCGACGTCGCGCTCGGCGCACGAGCGCATGACCTGGTCGAGCGCCGGGATCAGCGAATCGCCGCCCTCGAGCGAGAAGCGCTTCTGGCCGACGTACTTGTTGTGCAGGTAGCGCTCGATGCCTTCCGCCGCGGCCAGCAGCTTGAGCGTGTCGCGCTTGTGCTCGGGCGACAGGCGCGGCTGGAACACCGGCACCTCGAGGCGGTTCTGG
>JANNLM010000284.1:0-2287 GCA_031396825.1 Gammaproteobacteria bacterium
CCGACCGAAGAAGGCTCCGTCCGGCTGCACGGCAGCATCGAGGTCAAGGGCAGCTTCACGCGCCTGACGGCGAAGAAGTCGCTGCTGATCAAGCTCGACGACGGCAAGTGGCGCGGCTCCTCGCGCATCTCGCTCAACGGCATGGGCACCGACGGCTCGATGATGCGCGAATGGCTGTCGTGGGAGCTGATGCGCGCGCTGGGCATGGTGGTGCCGGACACGCGCTACACGCGCCTTTCGATCAACGGCGCCGACAGTGGGGTGTTCCTGCGTATCGAGTGGATCGACTCGCGCCTGTTCGAGCGCGCCGGCCTCGGCGGCGACGGCGAGTTCTTCCATCCCTACGACGCCACGTTCTGCGGCGACCTCACGCCGGCCTCGCTCGACCCGGCGCGCAACTGCTGGCTGAAGCTGGCGCCGCGCAACGACGACTTCTCCGCGCTGCGCGCGCTGACCGAGGAGATCGCCGCGCAGCCGGTGGACACGTTCCACGAGCTGGTGGAGCGGCGTTTCGACGCCGAGTCGGTGATCAACTGGTTCGCGGTCAACGCGCTGGTCACCGAGACCGACACCTACAACAAGAACTACTTCCTGTACCTGAGCAGGAAGACCGGCAAGTGGCTGATCGTGCCGTGGGACTACGACCTGACCTTCGGCCGCGCCTTCGACCCCGACCGCGCCTCGCCGTACACCATCCTCAACGACCACTTCCACTATTACTTCCCGGTCGAGGCGGGCCAGTCCAACCCGCTGCATTACCAGGCGCTGAAGAACCCGAAGCTGCGCGCGCGCGTGCTGGCGCGCATCCGCGACCTCGTCACCGGCGTGCCGGATGCCGCGCGGCCGTGGCGCGGCTGGTTCGCGCCCGAGCGCCTCGACGCGCGCCTCGCCGCGCTGCGCGAGGTGCTGCTGCCCGAACTGCGCCGCGATCCGTTCCTCGGTGGCGACGAGCAGCGCTTCGAGGACCAGGTCGGCGCGCTGCGTTTCTATGCGCGGGCCCGCGTGCAGAACCTCAAGCAGGTGGTGCTGGCCCTGGGCACCGCGCAGCACCGGGATGAAGGCGAAGCGACGGTTGCGGCCGGCCGCGCGGCAGACCTCATGGACAGCTGGGGCTACGTGCTGGCCAGCGTCACCGCGCCCGCCGGATCGGCGACCGTCGAGACGCGCGTGGTGCGCGGCTGGCCGGAGCTGGTGCCGGCGGGGATGGACCGCGCGGCGTGCGTGCAGCGCACCTGGTGGGTCGCAGCAAAGCGTGCGCCGGCCGCCGTGGACCTGACGCTGACCTACCTGGACGAGGGCCTGCGCTCGCGCGAGCCGGGCGCCGCGGTCGGCGACGAGCGCGCGCTGCAGCTCTACCTGCGCACGGACCAGGGCTGGACCGCGTTGCCGACGACCGCGGCGCCGCTGGCCAACACGCTGACCACGCGCGGCCTGCGCCTGCGGCCGCAGCCGCTGCGGCTGGTGGCCTGCGTCCCGCAGACCGTCGCAGCGCGGCCCTGAGCGCGCCGGCGGCGGCAGTGGACGCGGCGCTGTCGCCGCTCGAGCGGCTGATGGGGCGCATCGCGCCGCTGCGCCCGCGCGAGGGCGCCGTCGTCGCGCTGCTGTTCGCCAAGGTGTTCCTGCTGCTGTTCGCCTATTACCTGCTCAAGCCGGTGCGCGAGGCGCTGATCCTGTCCGAGAGCAGCGCCGAGGTGCGCAGCTACGCGCTCGCGGCGCAGGCGCTGCTGCTGATGGCGATCATCCCGGTCTACACCGCGTTCCTGCGCCGCATCTTCCCGCACTACCACCTGGTGCCGTGGATCACGGTGTTCCTGGCCGCCAACCTGCTGGCCTTCATGGGCGCCGGCGCCGCCGGCTTCGAGATCGGCGTGCCGTTCTTCATCTGGCTCGGCATCTTCAGCGTGCTGATCGTCGCGCAGTTCTGGGCTTTCGCCGCCGACCTGTTCAGCGTCGAGGCCGGCGAGCGGCTGTTCGTGCTGATCGCCGTCGGCGCCTCGGTCGGCGCCTGGGGTGGCGCGGTCGCCAGCAAGCCGCTGTTCAACCTGTTCGGGCTGTACGGGACCATGGGCGTGGCGGTGGCGCTGCTGCTCGCCACGGTGCCGCTGACGCCGCTGGCGCGCCGGCGCGTGCCGGAAACTTCGCGCCCCGCGCCGGAGGCCACCGCGCCGCATCCGGAGGAAATCAGCGGCGTGCTCGGCGGCTTCCGCGTGGTGCTGACGGACGGCTACCTGCGCCGCATCGCGCTGTTCATGTTGTTGCTCAACTGCATCAACTCGACCGGCGAGTA
>JANNLM010000314.1:0-2255 GCA_031396825.1 Gammaproteobacteria bacterium
TGGTCCTGGGCTTCAGCTTCGGCGGCGAGCGCCTCGACGCGCGCGACTTCCACTACGGCCTGCGCCTCGACCACGACTCGCGCTTCCTCGACGGCACCGCGCCGGCGCTGCTGCAGATCGATTTCACGCGCCAGGGCCTCAGCGCCGCGCGCGTCAACGGACTGAGCGTGTTGCGCCAGCGCCACCAGCTGAAGCAGGCTGAAGAAACGGCGCCGGCCGAGGCCCCGCCGGTCGACGGAGTTCCGGCCGAAGCCGCGGCCGAAGGCCCGGGCTTCTGGGGCAGCATCGGCAACTTCTTCGGCGACCTGTTCGGCGGCGGCGACGAGCAACCGCCGGTCGAAACCGCGGCGACGGAAGCGCCCGAGGACGTCGTGCCAGGCGACGACGTCACCGAAGGCACGTTCCTGAACTACGGCGTCGTGGATTGGGGCCTGCTCGCCGTGGCCACCGTGGGCCTTGGCGCCGCGGTCGGCGAGATCTCCAACGGCGACGAGAGCGAGGATCTCGGCGGCAGCACCACCGGCAGCACCACCGGCAGCACCACCGGCAGCACCACCGGCAGCACCACGGGCGGCCTGCCGGGCGGTACCGGTGGCTTGCTCGGCGGACTCGGCGGATTGCCGGGCGGCCTTTCCGGATACACCGCCCATGGTCTGGGCTCCGACCTCGAGCGCGACGCGGAGTACCGCAAGTGGCTCGACGGCGGCACCGGCCAGATGGGTGACCTTGGCGGCTGAGGCCGCCGCGCATCGACCGGGGGAGCGCTCGCGCTCCCCGTGTCATTTGGGGGGCTGCACGACGTGAGCGGGTTCCGCGAAGCGCTTCGCGCAAGGATGCCGGAACTGTTCGGCATCGACCTGCGCACCCTCGCGCTGTTCCGCGTGGTGCTCGCCGGCGTCACCGCCTTCGACCTGCTGCGCCGCCTCGCCGACGTGCGCGCGTTCTACACCGACTTCGGCGTGATGCCGCGCGCGTGGCTCGCGCAGACCGGCGACACCTGGCGCCTGTCGCTGCACATGGCCAACGGCGAGACCTGGTTCCAGGCCGCGGTGATCGCGGCGCAGGCCGTGCTCGCGCTGATGGTGCTGGTCGGCTACCGCACGCGCGTCGCCGCCGTGCTCACCTTCGTGCTGCTCGGGTCGCTGCACAACCGCAACCCGATGATCCTGATCGGCGGCGACAACCTGCTCATGTGCCTGTGGTTCTGGGCCCTGTTCCTGCCGATCCATGCGCGCTGGAGCATGGACGCCGCGCTGTCCACGCGGCCGCCGCCCGAGCGCAGCCTGCACCTGTCGTGGGCTTCGGCCGCGCTGACGCTGCAGGTCCTGTACACCTACTTCTTCAGCGCCGTGCTCAAGACCGGCGCCGACTGGTGGCCGGACGGCACGGCGGTCTGGTACGCGCTGTCGCTCGACCGTTATGCCACGCCCCTGGGCGTGTGGCTGCGCGACACCCTGCCCTGGACGCTGGCGCCGCTGACCTGGACCGTGTACTTCCTCGAGTGGCTCGGCCCGATCCTCGCGCTGTCACCGTGGCTCACGCGGCCACTGCGCTTCGTCGTCATGCTGCTGCTGATGGCGATGCACCTGGGCTTCCTGCTGTGCCTCGGCCTGGGGCATTTCCCGTGGGCCAGTTTCGCTTCGCTCACCGTGCTGCTCGGCGGCGGGTGGTGGGACTGGGCCGCGCGCCGCGCCGACCACGGCCGGCACCTGAAGATCTACTACGACCAGGACTGCGGCTTCTGCCTGAAGTCGTGCCTGCTGTTCCGCCATTTCCTGGCGCTGCCGCGCACCGAGATCCTGCCGGCGCAGGGCAGCACGCGCGCCAGCGCGCTGATGCAGGCGCAGTACTCCTGGGTCGTGATCGACGGCGAGGACGTGGCCCATACCCGGTGGGCCGCGTGGGTCGCGCTGCTGCGCCACTCGCTGCTGTTCGGCTGGACCTGGCGCCTGGCCAGCCTGCGGCTGTGGGAGCTCCCCGGCAACGCCGTGTACGACTGGGTCGCCCGCCATCGCGGCGCCTTCGGCGCGCTGACCGGCTGGCTGCTGCCCGAGCGCGCGGTCACGTTCGAGGCCGGCCACGCCGCGCAGCGCGTCGCCGCCTTCATGCTGGTGATCGTGCTGTCGTGGAACCTGGTCTCGATCCAGGCGCTGCCGGTGGCCGTCGCGGTGGTCGAGACGCCGTTGATCCGCATGCTGCGTCTCGACCAGGTCTGGAACATGTTCGCGCCCTACCCGTGGCGCGACGACGGCTGG